>JAFAPG010000487.1 GCA_019247235.1 Acidobacteriota bacterium | reverse complement strand
ATCGAACGCTGAATGGAATTCGCAAACTCAGCATGCCTGCCCATCATGATGTTCGTGTGGCCAACGTAGACCTTCAACGCCTGGGGGCGGTTCTCGCTCTCGCCTACGAACACCAGTTCTCGGATTTTGCCTCTCTGCTGCTCCTCGAGAAGCTTGGCCCTCGGACCTTGCAAGCTTTGGCTCTAGTCGCCGAGGTTATCCACGGGGCGCCGACGAGATTTTCCGATCCGGCTCGTTTTTCGTTTGCCCATGGAGGTAAGGATGGGCATCCATTTCCGGTTCCTTTGAGGACGTACGACGAAACTATCCAGGTTTTGTGCCGCTCGCTTGAAGCTGCCAAATTGGGAAACAGCGTCAAGACGGAGGGACTACAAAGGTTGGATCGTTTCGTGCAGGCCATAGAACGGTTGCATGTACCACGTGCAGATTTCGTTAACGAGATCGCGCGCGAGAACTCTATTTCCCCTTCTCTCGACGGAACAACCGCGCATCCCAGGCGCGGCCCGAAGCAGCAGGTCGCGCAGCTGTCGCTCTTCTAGCGGGTTTCCTCACGGGGCAAGCGCAATCAGCTCCCCCGTGGGCGGCAAAACAGGAGGTCGCACCGCTAGTTGCGGATCCACCGTGCCATCCGTATCATGGTCGGGCCCGAGTTGATTTACCCTCTTCTCTTGCGCTCGCCTCTATTTCGGCCCTGCCTCCGTACAAACGCTAGCCCCCTTTTGAGCTCTGCGCTTAGGTCGGTTTCAGGGGTCGCAATCTCCACCGGCTCCCCCGCCAATTCCCGCGCAAGCCAGCGATTCAGTTCCTCGCGAGAAGACTCGACATAGCGCGCTTGTCTTCTGACCGGCATTCCTTCGCTCGCCCATCGTTGCGCGACTGATACTGGCTGCCCAAGGAAAGCAGCGATTTGCCGCCAACCTTTAAATCTCTCGGATTGAGGTTCAACCTTATGTTGCCGCACAGCGAAAGTACGATGCTTGATTTCCACTTCGGGCTGTGTCGGACGCCCCAGGACAGAAGCCCCTCGAAACAGGTTGGTCTTTCCCCCTGGCTAGAGCTCATCTCTCCGCCGAAATCAAGCATCCGACAAGACCGAGGGCCGCTCTCGAAGTTCTTGTTGATGCAATCAGCCCGAAATTACCAAAGTCACGCGAATGCTCGAATCTGCAGATCACAATCTACAGGTAGACACATTGTCCAGAGGAGTGTTCCGGCACCTGGCCTCATCGCAGATGGAATCCAGGTTTCTAGCGCATTTAGTAGGCGGTGAATAAGCCTTTTGGGTAGCCGACTCGGTGGCAAGCTCAAATTATTCACTGCATTGGGTCCACGGCTCGGCGGCCACGTCGAGCGTCAAGGGGCGTCTGATCGCGACATTACATACAATCATGGGCCACCACCACCCGTGCAGGAACGAACGTCATGTCGCAACCTGAGTAACATCGTGCAATCCTTTACCAGGAGCATCTTGTGAAAACGTGTGCTGCTTTACTATGTCTGTTGTTGCTTGGCACATTCTGCCGGGCTCAAGAATCCTTGTCGTCCACCACCGATCAAGACTCGAGTCAATCGGTGGCCGCAGCGGCGGCGCAGAGCCGGGTACGTGTAAAGGATGAAGAAGTCAAAAAAGCTGACATCCGGCACCTGCTTGAAATCACCGGCGCCGCCAATCTCGCCACTCAATCTATGGACACAATGGAAAAGAACATGCGGCCGCTAATTGCCGGTGCGCTCCCTCCTGGCGAGTATCGCGACAAACTGGTTGAGCTCTTCTTTGAGAAATTCAAATCGAAGCGCAGTCCTGATCAGCTGCTCGCCGTCATCATCCCAATTTATGACAAGTATTACAGCGATGACGAAATCAAAGAACTGATAAAACTCTACCAAACCCCAATTGGCCAGAAGATGTTAAGTGTGCTCCCGAAGCTCGCCGCTGAGTCACAGGCAGCAGGCAGCAGCTGGGGGGAAGAGATCGGCCGGCAGTCCATGCTGGAGGTTTTGACGGAACATCCCGAGTTGCAAGCCGCGTTACAAAACGCGAAGAAGACCGCTCAGCCTCGGTCGGAACCAGACCAAAACTAGCGGGCAAATGCCAACCTATAACTTTTTGCAATGAACTCCTGCTTTGCTGCGGCGAGCAGCACGCTGGCTGCCCGATCGGGAATGAGCCTACGTCCTGGCTCTAGGGCAGCATGCTCGACGTTTAGTTTACCGATCTGGTTGTGGCAAGCGATCATTGCCCAGTGCAGGTCATGCCCTGTGCCCGTTTAGACAGCCCGGCAGCTGTCCAGCGGAGCTGGAATTGGCCTGTACCGGAACAGCAGAGTTTTTGAATTTTAGGCAAAATTGCCGCGCGATAGCCGCGTTCCGGTAAGGGGGTGGAAAACCATCGGAAGTCGGGAAATAAAAATGGTGGTGCCGAAGAAGGGACTCGAACCCCCACACCCTTGCGGGTACATGGACCTGAACCATGCGCGTCTGCCAATTCCGCCACTTCGGCGATTAACTTCTTGCGTGGCGCCCTGACGGCCGCCTTGAAGGAAGAGACTACAAGATCTATTCTACAAGCCAGGGTTGGAGTGTCAAACGCGATGTCCCCTGTTTAAACGGTGGGCGTCTCTGGCCGGATGGGTGGTGCGATGTGCGTAAAGTAACAACTGAAATAAAGGACGAAAAAGACGAAATTGCGCGTATCCGTGGCTTGTCGCACGATCTAAGCAATTCACTGGAAGCCATATTACAGGCGTCCTATCTGCTTGGGCAATCCAAGCTGGATGATGACGTCAAACGCTGGGTGGACGTGATCAATTCTTGCTCACAGGAGGCTGCCATTGTGAATCGTGAAATCAGGAAACTGCTACGCTCCTTGAGCAAGTGAGCAAGGCCCCTACCAACTCTCATCTTTAAATCTCAATACGCACGACCAATTCACGAGGAGAAAGAAAAATGGAACGTAAAGCCAGCGCGGTCTGGAAGGGCGGTCTAAAAGACGGGAAAGGAGAATTCTCCGTTCCCAGCGGAGTCTTCTCGCACGTGGCTTACTCCTTCAGTACGCGCTTCGAGAACGCCCCCGGAACCAACCCCGAAGAATTGATTGCCGCTGCCCATGCAGCATGTTTTTCTATGGCGTTGGCGGCTCAGTTGGGAGCTGCAAGTCTGACGCCGGAGAGTATTCAGACCGCCGCCAACCTAAAAATGGAAAAGCAAGATTCAGGCTGGGCCATTGCCGCCATTCATCTAGACGTCAAGGCAAGAGTACCTAAAGCTGACGATGCGGCATTCCAAAAAGCTGCAGAAAACGCCAAAGCTGGGTGCCCCGTTTCGAAGGTACTCAATGCAAAAATCAGCATGACTGCGCAACTGGAGCGCTAATCGCCAGTTGGCAATCTGTCCCGTGAACACAACTGTTTTCGTTGCCCTGGGAGTCGCCAGTTCAGCGGAAAGCCGCTCGAAAAGCTATCCGAGACGATGCTTTAAAAGCCGGGCATAAAAGAGTAGCCGATTGAGACCGCGAAACGCGCAACCCGAGCGTTGTTAAACTCGACATTGTTGCGCACGACGTAATAGTGGGCCTCGGGACGAATAAAAGCGTGGCCCCAGAAATAGTAGCGAATGTCGCCGCCAAAATGGGCGGCAAAGTGGTTGCTGCTTACATAGTTTGTACAGCCGGAGAATGAACCGCAGCTATAGTAGGGCGTATAAAAGCGGAGATCCTCGCCACCAATACCGGCCATGACATCGACACCTATTTTCTTTTGCAGGGTCGCGCCGTAGACCGCATTGAAATCATAGAAAATGGGTCGATAAGGCTGGGCAAAGCTGAAACTAGAGGTCGCGCCGCCGTATACGGCCTGCTTAGCACGCCAGGCGACTTCCCCACCAAATCCTATGTGGTGCTTCAAAATAAAGATGCCGCTAAAACTTGGATAAAGGCCGCCACTCAGAGAGGGGACTGGAATGCCACTGCTGCTGATGGTTGCCGCCGGAGCTTTCACGGTGCCAAAGCCAAAGGCCCCGTGAAACTCCTGAGCCTGGGCACTGCCAAGTAGTGTCACCAGGAGGACAAGAGCTAGGGAGATTGATAGCTTTCTCAATCGAGACTCCTTCTACAACAATGATGGATGTCCATTCATTCTTAACACGCAGTCTGGATTATAGTTCTGTGATGAACCGCTTCCGCCAATAGCTCTGTGAACATACAAAAGGCATCCACGCGCAGGATGCCTATGATGCTCTCTGAGATTGGATGTCTCCGCCGAGTAATTTGTTATCCGCGACATCTTTCCGCGTTTTGAGCGGTCCACCAGTGAGGGCGTATGTGTCGCCGCGGCACATTCAGAACTGCCCGGTTCCAAAGCCTCAGTGGTCATCGCAAATCCCGTCCAGATGCAATCAGTCGTTTCCCGATCTTATCTGATACGTGGTGATGTACTCGTGTGGGTCCTTGTTCAATAAGACGCGCAAGATCGTGTTCGCAGAATCCCGCCGTACGTCGTTAAGCCCGGGAGAGCTTCAGTATTGCGGCGTGCCCGACCTTGCGGCAACTCTTCCACGCACTGCGCCCCTTCCTCCGTGGCGCATTTCCGAATCAGTCAACGCCCCCTGCGTCCTGGATCACCGCTCTCTCAGGCTTGCGCGAAAGAGATCGCCAGCCCCTCACCGACGGTCCTGCATTCCCCGCAGGGTTCTGGACTCTGCATGAAGCTTCATTCTAGGTCGTTCCCCTCACATAAGACAATCTTCGCGATTTTGATATGCGTCCTTACACGGCAGGGTTAGCTGACGCGAGGCCACAGCGAAGCGAACCCCAGGTCCCACATGGGAGTCGCAGGTTCGACTCAGGGGGCCCGTTCTGAACGCACATGGAATTGCGCGCAGCCGGCAATGACATTGGGTTCGAGGACGTCGCAGAGAACTTCGCGGCCAAGTTAGCGAGGCACTAGAAAACGGGCGCGACATCGGCTTCGTCGATTTCAACACAGACCGAGCGCATAATTGCGTCAATGGCAATGACAAGCCGCCAGTTGTTCTTGATGCGAAGCAGAATTCCCTGAGCTCCGGTAAGCGGACCGTGAATCACCTTTACTCGCCGTCCGACCGTCAGGTAAGGATGACTGTCCAGGCGAAGTCCTTGGGACAAACCATTTCTGAGAGCCTCGAGATCTTCGGCCGGTAGAGCTGCCGGCCGGCCATTAAACGAGACAAAGCGGACAACGCCCGGCAATTCGAGCACGCGTAAGCGGTCGGTTAATGGCGTGTGCACGAACACGTATCCGGGAAAAAGCACTAGATCCAGCTCTTTGCGGCGGTCTTTCCACCTTCGAACCGAACGGTAGATCGGTAGAAAGTGATCGATACCGCGTTCCTTCAGTTGCTGGGCTACCTTCTTCTCGTGTCGCGGATGGGTGTAGGCCGCATACCAGGCGGGCGCAGCACTCATTCGATCGCCTCCGCTAATAGATTAGCCGAAAGCACCCTCTTGCTCACCGAAAACCTTCCCCTCTCAGCGAAACGGCAACTCTCACGCGGAGCTTGCCTCCCTTAAGTTGGCCTCAGAGAACTTGGAGACCCGTGGCGAAGTGTAGGACCCGTGGGCCCAAAGGGACTGTTTCAACAAACGGCGAGCCGCACTGCCCTAGGAGGCATGGGCGTGAAAAAAATTGGATGGACATTGCTAATTGCGAGTTGCTTAATGGAAATACTGACCCGCCTGGCGATTGAAACCCCGGGCGTCCAGGCCGACACGCCAAGCTGAATAGAGACTACCCCTTTACGCTGATCTTCGAGAACGAAAGTACAGCGGTGCCGGGACGCGGACTGCCCATTAAGGTGGCAGGCCGAAAAGTTGTGAAAATCAACATGTTCTTGATCTGATGTGGCAAATCCTGAAGC
>JAFAPG010000756.1 GCA_019247235.1 Acidobacteriota bacterium | reverse complement strand
TTCAAAGCTCGCTGTTCCGGCGTTTGCAGCGCCGGCATCTGCTGCAGTTTTCCGGATTCGTAGTCCTGCTGGAGTTTGTTGTAGGCCTTATGCGCTTCCACTTGTTCTTTGGCAGCTTGTTGTGCGCGAGCTTCTTCGGCTTGATTGTGGAAGGCCTGGTTTTGGCCTTTTGCCCGTCCCGTAATCTTTGCGTATTCCGGGGCAAACGTTGGGGGAAAAACTTTTTGAATCAGCTCGGCGCGGAATTTTGGGTCCACATCGTAGCCGCGCATCGCTGTAAAGGACTTGTATTGCTGCTTCGATTGGGAAATCTGATAGTAGGCAGCGTAGTACGCTTGTCGCAGCTTCGCCTCTTCCGGCGTCAGCCCCGGCTTGGTGTAGTACCGCGGCCCCGCCATCTCCTCGATCATCGTTTTGAGTTGCCAGAACGCGCCCATTTCTCGCGCCGCTGCTTCGTCAGGGTCGCTTGCCTGCATCGCCTGCATCACGCGCTCCACTGATGGCATCTCCGCTACATACGCGGGCGGGTTTGTCTGCGCCACGAGCCGCGGCGCACAAATTGTCGCCAACCACGCTAGAGAGACAACGACTCCAACTCTGAGTCTCATGGCCGTCCTCCTCTCCGTAACGGAAGACTCCTATTTTGTCTTAACCAGTTTTGTGAAAAGGCCGTTTGGGGGAGCGCTCAAAGAGCCATCCTTGCCCACCGTCAAAACCAAGGTATCCGGGTTAGGTCCATCAACAGGCCTGATGGTAACTTTGTCGCCGTCGACAGTATACTTGCCGTCGATACGCACCTGACCGACGTCCAAAGTTGCTTTGCCTTCTTTGAGCTCAAGCTTCACAGCGCCTTCAGCCTCCCGATATTTGCCATCGACGTCGGCGTCGAAGCATCCTGCCGCGATTCCAACAGTCGTCAGCGCGAGGACCACAATTGCTTTGCGAGACCATGAATTCTTCATCAATTTCTCCTCAACCGAAGCTTTTTATTCCCCGAGCATTTCGGCGGCTACGCGCCGACAGGGTGCGGCGAGCTAACGTGAGGCCGAGACGCCGGGCGTGCCGCCAAAGAGACTTGCCGCGCTGGTGTCCGGCGAAGGTGTGAGGCTGATGCGCTTCATGGCATTATCAATCTGGGCAAGAAACAGCAGCGTCCCGTCCGTTTGCATTTGCCAACCCTCATCGGGAATCACTGCCCCGCTCTGCGTCACGCTGTAGAAGGGACCATAGACAGGTCTGCCATCCGCGAAAACCTCGATTTGTTGCGCCCCTGGCTGTGACACAGTGGTTGTCCAAAGCAAGTGATTGCTGTCCGGTGTGAACGTAAGGTGCTGACTCCCTTGTAGGCTTAGGTGCGCATACTTGCCGTCCATGCAAATGCCCGGGTTATTAGGCGCCGCTGGATCCGACGACCAGCAGAAAAAAGCAACGTGTTTACTGTCAGGGCTGAACAGCACGCTTCGTCCGGCCAGAAATCCTTCTGTCTGTCGGACGCCGTCTACGTAAACCAAACCTTGACCGCGAGTGTTCAGGACGAAGGCGTAGCGCTGTCCGTCTGGACTGAAAGTGAGTTGCATGACTTGCCCTTGAGCGGCGCCCTCAGGATCAACCGGTTTTCCATCAAGCGTCGCCGGGTTTCTGACGCCGCCGTAGGTTCCCACATGGCTGCCAACTGGCGGGATAACGATGGCACTTCCACCCCAAAATCCGACGGTTTCTTGATCACCGATTACGAGAAAATCCTTGCTCCCGTTGAAACCGAGGTAGGCAACTTTAGAAGAATCTGCTGCGAACATTACCCTCTCCCCATTGATGCCGTCGATGCGCGAGTATTCAAGACCTTTCTTTCCGTCAACGAACACGTATTCCTTTCCGGTTTGGCTAGTGCAAATTGCTGCGTAGTGCCCGCCATCGGGACTAATGTAAGCTTTCTCAATGAGCGAGCCATTGGCGCTGCTGCCGGCCGATCTTTTGATCTCGCTAGCTGCGACTTTTTTTCCACCCACGACGAGGAAGCGAGATTCCGTTACCGGCGGCGGACCGGCACTCCTCAAGTAGACAATGGCGACGGTCATATCGCCCACAGGAGGGATCGTCAAATCGATGCGGGTGGCATGCATGAGAGGCTTGCCGTCGAGCTGAAGCACTTGACTCCCATCGCGCATGATCACCGTCGTATAGAGGTGCTTGCTATCGGCGCTCCATTGGGGCGCGCCTCCTTGGTACGGCACCGGAGTTCCATCCACAATGAGCCTGGTGGTGTCGATCGTATTAGCGATCTGTTGCGGTGTCGGTTGTAGGGGTTGAACCATCGCGAAGTGATCGCCGTCGGGACTGAAAGCCAGGTTGCGTTTGTCGAAGTTTGCCAGGCGCAACTCTGTTTTGCCGTCCATCACAAAAGTTGTGTACTGTAAACCTCGCCGCGCGTCTCCCTCGTTGACGATGCTGCTGTAATAGAAATGTTTGTTATTTGGAGAAAAGAAGAGCTCGCAGTTTAGGCCGCCGTTCGCCGTATGCGAGCTTTGCCCGACTTCTTTTCCGTCCACCATAACAACAAAATGATCGCCGACCTGAGCGCAGTAACTATAACGACTGCCGTCCGGGCTGAAGGTTACCCCGATTTGTCCTGCGCCGCCGCCTTGCTGAATAGGCTGATCAAACACTGGGCCTGGAGCGCCGTCGTAAATCATGACTTTGCGGCTGCCGCTGCTTGATAGCGTGGCTGCATGAACCCCGTGGGGGCTAAGACCGAACTGATCGCCCTGATTAATGGGCGCGAGCACGGTTTGTTCGATTTTGGTTCCGGCAGGCGGCGCAGAACTGCCGAGGGTAGCCGCCGGGCCACTTCCTGGCTGTGCACTCCTCGTGGGCTGGTTCGGCGTGTTGCGGCCAGGTTGCGGAGCCGGCTGTCTCTTTTGCTGTTGCTGCTTGGCCTTGTTCCAAACGTCCTTGATAGCATCGACAGGATTCTGGGTTTGCGCAGCCGCGCTTCCGAACCCCATCAAAAGCGCCACTAGCACTGTGAATGTAACCGCTTTGCAATTTGACTTGGTGTTATGCATGTATTCTCCGCTCTGTAGGCTCCCGCGCCTCGCTTCAAGCGTTTGTCCGACACGCCCGCCGAACGGACGCAGCCCTCCTCGTATCGCGCTGTTCGCTTGGCTTTCAGCGTGATATAGTGCCCGCGTCCCTGTGCAGCTGGTTTGCTGCATTGCTGTTTCCTACCCTACATTGCGCGAAAGTTAGGGAGAAACCGTCATGGCGGTCACAGATCGCTCAGCCTTGCCCTCTGCCAAGGCCCAAAGAATGGGCGTCCCGTCCGAGGACCGGATGGTCTTGGACCGCTTATTCAATGGGACTTACGAGGAGTTGCGCCGCCTCGCCTCCTCGGTGCGACGGGGCGATCCCAGCGCCACCCTGAACCCCACCGCGCTGGTCAATGAAGTCTGGATCAAGCTTGCGAAGTCCCCGCGGCTCGGAGCAACGTCACCCCTGCATTTCAAGCGCATCGCCGCTCGCGCCATGCGGCAGGTGTTGGTGGAGGCGGCGAGGCGGCGCAATGCGGGCAAGCGCGGCAGTGGGGCGGAGGTCACTGTTATGTTTGACCCCTGCCTGCGTGAGGAGCCCTCCCGGGAGGGTGAACTATTGGCATTGAATCGCGCGCTTGATGAGCTTGAGCGCATGAATCCGCGTCAAGCGGTGATGGTGGAAAGCCGGTTCTTCGGCGGAATGGACATCCCTGAAGTCGCCATGCTTTTGAACATATCCGAAGCCACGGTTCTGCGCGACTGGCGCGCCGCCAAAGCGTGGCTGGCCCGCGAGCTTCGGGCCGCGAGCTGAGCGGCAATAACTCTAGGGGTCGCCAACTCCGGGAGAAGCGATGGATAGCGCTAGCTGGGAACGAGTCCAGAGACTTTTTCACCAAGCGGTCGACCTGCCAAAAACCGCTCGCCGGGCTTTTCTGGAAAACAACTGTCCGCAGGATCCCGCGCTCATCAGCGAAGTCCTGGCCCTGCTCGCGGAAGACTCGCGCAGCGACTCGCTTCTTGATGCGAACTTAGGTCGCATCGCCGAACAGGTTCTTGATAGCACAGAATCTGCTTCGTTTCCTCTCAAGAATTTCGGGCCTTACCGGATTCTCAAGCCGCTTGGCGAGGGCGGCTCGGGAATCGTATATCTTGCGGAGCGCGACGACCTGGGTACTCGCGTTGCCATTAAAATTCTGCGCGACGCCTGGTTGTCGCCCTCCCGCCGCGACCGCTTCGTCCTGGAGCAGAAAACTCTCGCCCAGCTCAACCATCCTTCGATCGCGCGTCTCTACGATGCCGCTACATCATCCGCTGGGACTCCATTCTTTGTCATGGAGTTTGTTGAAGGCGTGCCGCTGACCCAGTATTGCCGTCAACAGAAATGCTCATTGCGGAGGTATCTGCAGTTATTTCGCGACGTTTGCGAAGCCGTGATTTATGCGCACCAGGGTGCTGTGGTTCATCGCGATCTCAAGCCCTCCAACATCCTGGTCAAAGATAACGGAACCGTTCGTCTGCTCGACTTCGGAATCGCCAAGCACCTCGAGAATCTCGGCGACTCGGCTGAACAGACTATGACCGGATGGCGTTTGATGACTCCGGCTTACGCCTCGCCGGAACAAATTAGGGGGGAGCCGGTTGGCATTCAAACCGACGTATATTCTCTCGGCGTCATTCTGTACGAACTACTGACCGGCGGCCTTCCATTCGACTTTTCCAACCGTGCTCCACTGCAAATCGAAAAGGCCATTTCCGAAACGGAGGTGGAGAAACCTTCGGCGATTGTCCGCAAGGCGCGCTCTCAGGGACAGCGCAGGTCGGATGAAGTCTTCGCAAGTCGGTCGGCCTGGGCGGATTTGGATGTACTCTGCCTCACGGCCATGCACAAGGACCCGCGGCGAAGATACCAATCGGTCGAGGCGTTCGTGCGCGATATTGACCACTATCTCCAGGGGCAACCTCTTGAAGCGCGCCCCGACACGGTCGGCTATCGACTTAGAAAATTCGCCACTCGAAATAGCCGTGCCGTTGCTATGTCAGCTTTGCTGGCAGCGGTCATCACCGTTTTGGTGATCACCTTTACGATAGGGCTCGCTAAATCGCGCAACACGGCGCTTGCTGAAGCCGCAAGGGCGCAACGGATGCAAAACTTTATGTCGAGTTTGTTTCAGGGAGGTGACGCCGCGGCAGGGCCAGCCGACAATCTGCGCGTAATCACACTGTTGGACCGTGGCGTCCAGGAAGCACAGTCCCTGGCCGCCGAGCCGGGCGTGCAAGCGCAACTATACGAAACCCTAGGCACCATCTACGAAAAACTCGGCAAGCTGAACCAAGCGGATTCTCTCTTACAATCCGCCTTGGACAAACGCAGGGCATTTTATGGATCGGAAAACGCCGAGGTTGCGGAGAGCTTGATCGCATTCGGCTTGTTGCGCTCTGAACAGGCCAGGATGGATCAAGCTGAACAACTGATTCATCAAGGGCTGGAAATAGACCAGCGTCTATTCCCCCCGAATGATAGGGCTATTGCAAGGGCGATGACCGCTTATGGAAAAGTTCTCGCCCAGCGCGGTTCCTATGATCAGTCCATTCAATATCTGGATAAGGCGGTACGCATGAATTCCGCCCCGGGGGTGGCACCAGCGGAACTTGCGTCTAGCGTCGCGTCATTGGCGGACGCCCACTACTCCGCGGGTCACTACGAACGTGCCGATTCGTTGTACCGCCAGCTATTGGTCATGGACCGTGGTCTCTATGGGCCTACTCATCCGAGTGTGGCGCGCGATTTCGGAAATCTTGGCTCGATTCAACAAGACCTTGGCTATTACAGCGAGGCAGAAAAGTTCGAACGAGAAGCACTTGCCATTTCCGAAGCGTACTACGGTAAAGATAATCCTAAAATCGCCAACAATCTAACCATGCTGGGCCGCGCGCTCTTGTACCAAAAGAAATACGATGATGCCAGTGCCGAGTTGCGCCACGCACTTAGAATTCAAGAGCACGTGAATGGCCCCGTGCACCCCGACGTCGCGGATACTCTAAACGAGTTAGGCAATGTTGCATCCATGCGCGACAACTACGTTGAAGCCGGAGCAGATTTCAGCCACGTGGCAGATATCTACCGTCAGGTTTACGGCGATCACCACTACCTGGTTGCGATCGCACTCTCGAACGTTGCCTACAACTATTTGAACAAGAAAGATTATCCCCGTGCCGAGCGGATGTTCCGCGATGTTGTTCGCCGCTTCACGGAAACCTTGTCCGCTGACAACGTGAATACAGGGATTGCGCGAATCAAGCTTGGGCGCACGCTCCTTCGGCAGAACCGCCTCAAGGATGCTGAGCAAGAAACGCTGGCTGGTTACCAGATTCTGATAAAACAAGCGAATCCAACGATAAGCTTTCTCCAGGCAGCACGAAAAGACCTTGTGGCTGAGTACGATGGCCTGAAGCAGCCCCAGCTAGCTGCAAGATTCCGGGCGGCACTGACTGCCGAACAGACGAGACAGTCAGCCGCGGCTCAAAAGCGGTGACATTGGGTTAAAACCGACAAGGGTGAGAGACGGATTTGCTATCATGTGCCCTTTCCCGCCTGGCAGGCGCCTTCGAGTAATAGAACGACATTCCCGACAGACTCCCTGAACCTCCGAAGTGGTGGAACGCGAACCGGCGTCCCTGGCTAGGGCGAGTTCGATCCTCTTATTGAACGCGCCAAACCGCATCTTGGCATCGGCGACGAACCCCCGGAGACCTATTGTTCGCCGACATTGGACTCTCGGTACAAATCATAGCTTTTACAAATTGCAAATGATCCGTTGACATCAATAGACGCGCCTGCCTG
>JAFAPG010000697.1 GCA_019247235.1 Acidobacteriota bacterium | reverse complement strand
CCATAGATGGTGCCCAGGGTTCCGACGATTACTTCGCGAGCAGCTAAGGAGGTAATCAAGCCGATCCCGATTTTCCAGTTGAAGCCAAGGGGCTTGATCAGCGGTTCGATCATTTTGCCAATCATGCCGGCGAAGCTGTTTGCGAGTGCAGGAGACTTCCCGTCGTGGAGCGGCAAATGTGCGAGTACCCAGAGCACAACCGCAACGCCAAGGATTACTGTTCCGGCACGGTGAAGGAAAATCTTGGCTCGGTCGAGCAGCCGCAAGCTCAAGGATTGCCATGTGGGCCATCGGTAAGGCGGCATCTCCAGCATGAAAGAGGAGCCCTCGCTCTTGAGCACCGTGGATTTGAGGATGCGGGCAATGCAGGTTGCGACCAGCAGCCCAAGCAGGTACAGGCTCAGCATCGTCGCAACCGGAAGCGACAAAAAGCCGCCGATGATCCGGATATTCGGCACGAAAGCAGCGATCAGGAGCGTGTATACCGGCAGCCGTGCTGAGCAAGTCATCAGCGGGGCGATCATCATCGTCGCGATGCGGTCGCGCTTGTTCTCAATCACGCGGGTCGCCATGATCGCGGGAACCGCGCACGCATAAGCGGAAAGCAGCGGAATGAAAGACTTGCCCTGCAGACCCATTTTCGCCATGGTGCGGTCGGCTATGAGTGCGGCGCGTGCGAGATAACCGGAGTCTTCAAGAATGCCTATAAAGAGAAAGAGCAGCAGAATCTGCGGGAGAAAGACTATGACGGAGCCAACGCCGCTCCAGATGCCGTCAACCAGAAGAGAGCGCCAAGGCGAATCGGGCAGGATACTCGTCATCCAGCGGCCAGACGAAAGCACGAGCTGCTGGAGTCCGTTCATCACCGGCTGAGCCCACGAAAAGATGCTTTGAAAAACCCCGATCACGACGGCGAGGAAGATAAGTGGTCCAGCAACGGGATGAAGGAAAACGGAGTCGAGCCGGCGAGTCCAAATCGGAGGCGCTGGGGCGCGATACGAAGCACGGGCGCCGAGATTGGCCGCCCACTGGCGGCACTTCGGAACATCCTGCAACACCGGCAATTCGACCTTCGCCGGAGGGGCGTTCAGGCGGACTGCGGTGCCTAGAAGAAACTGCTGGATACCCTCGATCCCCTGGCCTTTGGCCGCGCTGACCAGAGCAACAGGACAATCTAATTCGGCCGAAAGAGCCGCAACATCGACTTTTCCACCTCGCACCCGCAGGTCATCCGCCATGTTTAGCAGAACCAGGGTCGGAACGCCGAGGCTCAGAATCGGGGCCGCGAGCGCGAGGTGCCGGCCGAGATTGGTGACGTCCAAAATCAGGATCACGGCATCTGGCTTGGCGAAACCCGCGCGTTCGCCCTTAAGAACGTCGGCGGTGACCTTTTCGTCCTCGGCCCGCGGATGAAGGCTATAAATTCCTGGTAGATCGACTAGGAAAACCTCATGCGGATCCTTCAGCTTGGCTTTGCCAATGCGGTGCTCTACCGTTACGCCGGGGAAATTAGCCACTTTCTGACGCAGACCGGTAAGTCGGTTGAAGAGTGTGGACTTGCCGGAATTGGGAGGTCCTACCAGGGCAACGATGATGGGCCGGTCGCTTACGGGACGGGGCGGGAGTATGGCCGGGTTCGGGAGGAGGTTCGCTCGCGGTCCATTCTCGTGGCAGCTGTTCATGAGAGCACGATAAGATCGGATTCCGGATCGCGACGGACAAATAGCTTTCGGGCAGTCTCATCGCGGAGGGCTACTTCTGAGCCGTCGACACGAAAAACCCGGGGACCTCCGCCAGGCGCGCGCTTGCCCGGAACCACTTCATGTCCAGGGAGAAAACCCAATTCCATAAGGCGTCGGGCGAGATCTTCCGGGAGATCCAGCCGGTCGAGGATACAGCGCTGTCCGGTAGGGAGGTCTGCGAGCGTATGTACAACGTTAGTAGAGCCACGGATACGCCTTTTCCTGAAGGCCATAGGAATATAAGACCAGTTTAGTACGAGATACTTCCTGGCGCGGTAAGCAATTGGGTCGTAATGGGATTCAGAAACCTTAACGGTTGCTTCGCCACCTTGACCGGGTGCAACCCGGTGCTATGATCAACCTGTGCTGGGGGCCAACTCCCAACATCCAACAAGCGAGCTAGATCGCGAGACGGGCGGATCCTACACGCGCCGGGAGGTTTGTCGGCTGCTAAAAATCGATGGGCGGCAGTTGAGAACCTGGGAGCGGCAGCGACTGATTCCGCTTGCCACGCAATACAGGTTTTCCGACCTGCTGATCCTGAAGAAAATCGCGAAGCTTCGTGGCGAAAAGGCCCATCCTCGGCTGATCCGGCAAGCGCTCGATACCATCCGGGCTCTATTTGACAATCTTCCTGATTCAAGCGGGGACGTTCAAGTCTACAAAGACGGTCGGCGGGTACGAATTCAGATCGGGAAGCAGAAGATGGAGCCGGTTTCCGGCCAGCTGCTGTTCGATTTCGATGAAACCGAGATCAACAAGTTGCTGCAGCTTCCGCCTACACAGAAGAGCGGCGGCGCGATTGCCGAGAAACTGCGGCACAAGATCGAGGCCGATTACTGGTTTGAGAGAGGGCTTGAATTAGAGCAGACTGGCGCT
>JAFAPG010000648.1 GCA_019247235.1 Acidobacteriota bacterium | reverse complement strand
CGCCGTGCCGAAATGTTCCCGGTCGAGTGCGTGGTACGCGGCTACTTATCCGGCTCGGGATGGAAGGAGTACAAAGCCAGTGGCAAGGTGTGCGGGATCCAGCTTCCCGGCGGACTAAAGGAGTCCGAGCAACTGCCGGATCCGATATTTACCCCCGCAACCAAGGCCACCACCGGTCATGACGAAAACATTTCCTTCGAACAAATGACGCAACTAGTGGACCCAGCCGATGCCCGCGAGCTCCGCGATCTGAGCCTCGCGATTTACCGCCAGGCAGCCAACTATGCCAGGCAAAAAGGAATCATCATCGCGGATACAAAATTTGAATTTGGACGCACGGCTGCTGGTATTACTCTGGCCGATGAGGTACTTACGCCAGATTCTTCCCGTTTCTGGCCTGCCAGCCAATACCAGGCGGGAAGTTCGCAGCAATCCTACGACAAGCAGTACGTGCGCGATTTCCTGGAGGAGATTCGCTGGAACAAGCAGCCTCCCGCGCCTGCGCTGCCCGCGGAGGTGGCACGCTATACCAGCCAAAAGTACATTGAGGCATATCGACAGCTCACGGGGCGTGAGTTGGGTGTCTAACACCAACGAGGGCTCCGCGTGAATCTGGCGGACTGGATCATCCTGCTCGTTCTGTTGATTTCGGTCATCCAAGCCGCGAGTTCCGGCTTTTTTCAAGAAGCATTCGGAATTGCCGGTCTGGTGTTCGGGTATCTGGTCGCGGCTTGGCAGTATCGACGATTGGCGGGCCATTTTTCTCCCTACATAAGCTCGCCCTGGTTAGGAGAGATGGTTGCCTTTCTTGCCATCTTTCTCGGAATCATGGTCCTCGCCGGAGTCTTAGGAAAGATTGTTCGCTGGATCGTTCGAGAAGCGGGGTTGAGCATGGCAGACCGTTTCTTTGGCGGTGTGCTCGGTCTAATACGCGGGTCCTTGCTCATTGCCATTGTGTTGGTCGGGATGACAGCTTTCACCCCCACTTCCCAATGGTTGCAAGGATCCGGTCTGGCGCCGTACTTCTTGGTGTTAGGACGCGCGGCGATTTGGATGGCACCAGCGGAGCTACGGGTTCAGTTTTATCAAGGAATGGATTATATACGGCGGGCCCAGTCGCCAACCCGCTCGTCGGAGCGATGAAGTCGGGGAGCGGAGGTTTTTCTATTTTGAGCGTTGGCAGTTTAGCGAACACAAGAGAGAGACTTTGTGAAAGATCAACTAGAAGCGCTCGTCCAACAGATGTATCGCAGCAATATTCTCTACGCGGAAGCGGTGCGTGAGTTCAAGCGACGATTCATATCTACCGTGCTTGAGGAGAATAAGGGCAATCAATGCCGGGCCGCCCGCCAACTGGGAATGCACCGCAATACTTTGAGCCGTACTATTGATGAGTTGAAAATCGACGTGCGGCAATTCCGGGATGGAGGAAAGCGCCCACCGCGCAGCACCCGCAGCGGGCTTTACGAGAAGAAGATCGCGCGATAGCCGTCACCCGGCGGCCTCATCGATTCATATCGGCTGGCTCTCGCCGCCAAAGCAGCAGGTCACTGGTGTGACGGTTGCGTGTGATGAACCGGAGGACGATGGCGTACCGGTGGCTTCTTGGTCGGAGCTTCACCGGCCTTCTTCAGCAGCTTCCCATTTTCCATGCTCATCATGAAGGGTGTGGCCGTAAAAGAGCTCGGCGTGCCTTCAAAATCAAAGGCGTCCCCGGGTTTGGGGACGCGAGCCGCGGGGATCGGACCGGTCATGGTCAGAGTTATATCGGCGCGCTTTTGCTCGATGTCATCCTCGCTGCCGGCAATGTGCAACTCGGTCGGGCTGGTGGCCTCAATGACATTGCCTTCCATTTGCAAAGGTATGTTTTTAATCACACTCCAAACCTTGTCCTGGTCTTCCGGAGTGCCTGCCGATAAGACCAACTCCCACTCACCAAAACTGAGTTGTTTGATCTGATCGGGGGTCTTGTCTTTCACCAGGTCGTGAGCCTGTTGAGCCGGGGTTGGAGGAACATATTTAGTAACCTTGGTGGACAGGTCCGGGGGAGGCGCAGTGGCGGTTTTGGCTACCGTCAGCAAGTCAGTCCAACCCTCATCCGAACCGTGATAGTTTTTGTAAACCTTCTGTCCGTAACTCTGAATTTGGGTTTGCGCAGGCGAGCCGGCTGGGGCCAAGGAAGCGGCCCGCGCCAAATAGAATAGGCCGCTTAATGTGTCCGGCGGGTTCGAGGAAAGATACGCGGTAGCTAAGGGATAGACATTCTGTAGATCATTCGGTTCGGCATCGACCGCATTTCGCAGATACTCCTGCGCGTGCTGGAAGTCTTTGTTTTGCAGAGCCGAAAAACCGCAACCGGAGTTAAAGATAATTCCTACCTGTTTCTTCAATTTGTCAAAATCCGCATCCGACATGCCGGCGGGTTTCTGATTGGCCTTAAGAGCGTCAAGGCCTTTCGTGCAATAAGTCTGAAGGTCCGCGAGGTTCTGCTGCACATTTTGCTGCTGCATTACATTCTGGCGCGCCAAAAACGTTAGCAACGCCGATGCGCGCAGGTTGTTCGGATCAGCCGTCAGTAGGCGCTTAGCCGCGTCCACCACCTTCGTCTGATTCCCCGTTTGTTGATAGGTTCCCATGAGCTGCTCTAGCGCGCTTACCTTCATCACGCTATTGGGATACTGGGTCAAGAAAGCCTCAAGCGCGCTTGCCTTGGCATTGGCATCCTGCTGCTGTACCGCGCCCACGTAGGCGTTGTACTCGGCTGGATCCTTAATAGTTGGCGCCTGCTCGCCTTGGCCTGCGCCAGCCGCGCCCCCTGCCGAGGGTGGAGTTTGCTGCGCCGCATCTTGCGCCGCGGCCGATAAAGTGCACGCAAGCAGAATCGCCAAAACAATTGTTTTCATTCCATCGCTCCTCGGGCTCTTGGGAAATCAAACTTAGGATACCGGGTCGAACGCCGAACCGGAATCGACGTGAAAGGTTCGAGCGCGGTGCGTTCCCCGGATACGGCTGGGACTACTCAGCACCCTTCTCCCCCACCGGGGCAGAAGTTCTGTTCCGGTGAGCGGGATTATATGGATGCATCTTAAGTTAAGCAAGTTTCTTCGCTCTAAAGTTATGACCAGTTCGATGCTAAAGTGCGTATCTTTGGTGTTTTGCTGACCGGAATCTGGCGAAAGGAGCAAGCATAGAATGAACGAACGAACTCCTCTTTTGGGACAAGTGGCGTTGGTGACCGGCGCAGGACGCGGAATCGGCGCAGCCATCTCACAGAAGCTAGCGGAATTGGGTGCTTCGCTGGTGCTTTCAGGCCGCACCCGCGAAACCCTGGAAACAACCCAGGCCATGATTCGCACCCGGGGCGGGAAAGCCCAGGTAGAACCATGCGATGTTAGCGACTTAGCTTCGATCGAAGGCCTGGCTTCTCGGCTAGACGAACACTTCCATCGGCTGGACATTCTGGTCAACAACGCGGGCGTGGGATGGTTCTCAGGGCCGCTTCATGAAATGACACCGGAAACATGGGAAAAGATCCTGAACACAAATTTGCGGGGCGTTTTTTTTGCCGTTCGCGCCTTTGCTCCGCTCATGATTCGGGCCAAGACGGGTCATATTGTGAACATTTCCTCTTTGGCGGGAAAAAACCCACTTCCCCGCGGCGCGGCCTATGCTGCCTCAAAATGGGGGCTGAACGGGCTCAGCTACTCGGTAGCTGAAGAATTGCGACCCTACAATATTCGGGTTTCGGTAGTCTGTCCGGGTTCGGTCGACACCGAATTGGGTCCGCACACGGGCAAAGATAGCAACAAGATGCTGAAACCTGATGATGTGGCCCACGTTGTTGCTGCCCTGGTCACGCAAACCTCGCAGTCCTTCATCAGCGAAGTCTTGCTACGACCGACACAGAAACCCTGAGCGCTTACTTCTTGAAGAGATTGTCGAAGGCCCGGCGAGCATCGTCGGGTCGGGAGGTGCCGCCACTTGAGGTTTGCTTCTCCACCCGCACGCTGATCGAGTAGAACGTACACTGATTGCGTGCGTCCTTTTTGGTAATCCGCTCGGCCACTGCTTGCATGCACTCGAAACGGCTGGAGGGATCGAAATAGGTGCACTGCTTGCAGGAATGCAGGTCAAAACCACATTTCGGACATTCAGCGAGCGGTTCCGACAGTAAGGTTAAGAGAGTTCCGCACTGCGCACAGCGCGAAACCGTGTGCGTACCCGGCATTTGGACGGGACGTGGTCCGAAGCTGTCCTTTCGGGTGGGACGCTCAGAGGACGACTTAGCCTTCTCGGCCCCGCTGTCCTGATAACCGTGTTGACGGTACTTGCGGTCGGACAAGGTTTCTCCTCGATGCAGACATTCTCTCGCTGCCGGGGCTGGCTCGACAAGCCCACCTGAATTGTATTTCGCCAGAGCGGGTGCTACCATCCGTCTGTTGCAAGCGTCGCCGGAGGTGATCTATGTCGGACCGTGACGGCAAGGCTGGACTGCTGTGGTTTCTGACGGGGCTCGGCATTGGGACGGTGGTGGGTATGTTGTACGCGCCGCAATCGGGAAGCGAAACTCGTGAAATCCTAATGTCGAAGGCGGAAGAGGGCCGAGACTATGTCCGCAAGCGCGCTCGAGAGGCGCGGGACCAAGCCGAGCAATGGGCACAGAAGGGCAAAGAAGTATACAACTCGCAAAAAGATCAGATTCGCTCCGCGGTTGAAGCCGGCCGTCAGGCATACCGGGAGAAGACCTCCCAGCCCAGCACAGCAGAGAGCGAGAACTTGTAGGTACTCGGGCGATTCCGAGCTTATGCAAAACCTCTTAATGGTATTCATTGGTGTCACGGCATTCGCAGTGCTTCTGCAGGCTGGAATTCTTGCAGGAATGTACCTGGCTATGCGCAAGACCACGGCGCGAGTGGAATTGCTGGCGGAAGAAGTCAAAACTAAAGTGCTGCCAACCGCGGAGCTAGCCCACACCATGATTACCGACCTGCGACCCAAAATTGAGAACATGGTTGAAAATGTCAGCGCTTCCACCTCCATGGTCCGTGTGCAACTTGAGAGGCTCGATGCAACTTTGACCGACATTGTCGATCGCACTCGGCTACAGGTGATACGTGCCGATGAGTTTGTCACCAGCACCATGGACAAGCTCGAAGAGACTCGCGAGGCCGTGCAGCGAACCGTAGTTTCTCCGGTTCGGCATGTTTCGGGTTTATTGCATGGGCTCACGGTTGGTGTCGAAGCATTTTTCTCCCGGCGGCGAGCTCAGAATTCTGCGACTGTACCCCAAGATGAAATGTTCATTTGAGCGCCCGTTCTCGCGCTTATCCCCCTCCTATGCTCGCCATTCTGTGCCGGTAGCTGAGCGCTAGCACCCGTAAGACGCGCTTCCATGCCTAGCTTAAGCGGATCTCGACCAGCGTCTCTTCGCCACCGGAGGGTATCCTGATGACCTACGGATACCTTATCCTTGCCTTGGGAGTGACGTTCTGGTTGCTTCCCTTCCTTCGAGCGCACCAGAGATCCCATTCGCCGAACGTGGTGAACCGGCGTGCCCGCTGGGGCATGGTGCTGCAGGCGCTGGCTTATAGCATTCTTTGGCAGGATCGTTTCTGGACACGAGCGCTGCCAGGCTGGCGGGCAGCTTTGTCAATTGTCCTGTGGTTACTCGCTGCTCTGCTGTCGTGGACTTCCGCCCAGACCTTGGCGGGCCAATTTAGGATCGACGCGGCTCTCGGGCCTGAACATCGGCTGGTGCGCTCGGGACCCTATGGAGTGATGCGCAACCCGATTTACACGTCCATGCTGCTTGTGCTCTCGGCCACTGCGGTGGTGCTTGCACCCGGCTGGCTGTTTCTCCTTGCTCTCTCTCTATTCGGCGTGGGAACAGAAATTCGGGTACGCACAGAAGAGAAGCTGCTCAATGAGCGGTTTGGCGAGGAATTTCAAAGGTACAAACAAGAGGTCCCGGCCTACCTACCTTACCGCATTGTTTCGCGATCTCACCCCACGAAGATAGCGCCTAGCTAATCCACCCGCCTCCCACGACTACGTCATTCTGGTAGAAAACAGCAGCTTGGCCTGGGGTTATGGCACGTTGGGGCACGGCAAATCGCACCAGGATCGTGTCGGCGGCGGTTTTAGTGATGGTCGCGGCCGCGGGCTCATGACGATGGCGAATTTTCACGCTCACCTGAAGCTCTTCGGTGAAATCTTCCATGGCGATGAGATTGATCGGGCGGGCAATCAGAGTTTCCGAGTAAAGACTCTCCTGACCGCCGACGACCACCTGATGGGTATCGCCTTTGATCTGAACCACGTACAAGGGCGAGCCGGTCGCAAGCCCCAAGCCCTTACGCTGGCCGACGGTGAAGTTGTGAATACCCTGATGTTCGCCCACCACGCGCCCGTCGGTCGTGATCAGTTCGCCCCGGGTATCG
>JAFAPG010000215.1 GCA_019247235.1 Acidobacteriota bacterium | reverse complement strand
TCGCGGCTGGTATTCCCGGGTCTGCATGCAACATGCTTTGTAGCTCGCTGATGGCGTCATCAAAGCGGCGCGAGTAATAGAAATTTTCGGCCAAACCGTCCTCGATCATGGGCGAAGCGGGATCCAGCAGCTGGGCTTTGCGGAATTCCGGCTCCGCCTCATCAAAGCGTCCGAGGATGGTTAGATTAAGGCCACGCCAGTGGTGGGCGGCAGCATCACGTGGATCGAGTTGCAGCGCTCGCCGAAACTCCGTCTCGGCATCGGCGAATTTCCATTCCACCTGGGATTCGATAAGGCCGAGGGCTGCGTAAGGTTCCGCCAGAGTAGCATTAAGCGACAGCGCGGTTTTGGCCGCGATCTTCGCACCGGGCGCAAACGCAGCGGCATTGTTGTTGACGGCGGCGACAGCGTAGGCGTCTGCCAACCCCGCGTAAGCCAGCGCATAGTGCGGGTCCCTGTCGGTTGCGCGAGCAAACAAGGCGATGCTTTGTTCCAGTTTGCTTCCCCGGCTGCGCTGGTTCCATAAATACCGCCCCTGAAGATAGAGGTCGTGGGCTTCGGGGTCGACGGTATCCGGCTTGGTCAGCCAGGCTTGCTCGGCTGGGGTGAGTGGTACCCGCAGCGCATTCGCCACCTGTCGCACGATCGCTTCCTGGATGTCAAACAACTGATCGGGTTGGCAGTCATAGCTTGCCGCCCAAAGATGGAAACCGGTGCGAGCACTGATGAGCTGGGCACTCACATGCAATTTTTGTTGCGAGCGCGCCACGCTGCCCTCGAGCACGGCACCTGCATGAAGACGGCGGCCGATCTCGCGGACATCCGTCGGTCTGCTCTGGAACTGAAAAGCCGAGGTACGGGCGGCAACTCTCAGCGCGGGAATTTGCGCCAGCCGGGTTGTCAGTTCCTCGGCAATTCCATCGCTTAAGTACTGGCCGGAGAGCTCAGGAGAGAGATTCAGGAAAGGAAGTACCGCAACAGAGTACCCCTCAGGCGCCATGCCAGGGCGGGGACGATAGAAAAAAACTGCGGCAGCGGTAAGCAGCGCCACGGTGGCTAGGGCAAGACCAACCCACCAGGTTCCTGTTAACCCGCGGGCGACTCTTTCCGGCTGCTCGACAGGGGGAGGACCGATTCCTCTTCCGTTCGTTGACTCCCAGCGCTCCCTAACTTCAATCACGAAGCGGTATCCGTGGCGGGGAACGGTTTCGATGTACTTTGTGGCGTCGCTGCCATTCGCGAGGGCTCTCCTGACATTGTGAATGGCCAGAGTAAGATTACCCTCCTCAACGGTTGTGTCGGGCCAGACGCTCCTCATGAGCTCTTCTTTCGGCACCAGTCGCCCGGAATTCCTCAGCAAAACCAGCAGCGTTTCGAAGGCCTTGGGAGAGAGTTCGACCGCTTGTCCCTCGCGGGTCAGCAGGCGTTCGGCAGGCTCCAGTCGAAACGAAGCAAACTCATAGAAGTGCCGCAATCCGTTCGACATACGGAGGAAAAGAAATTCCTAATTAATCTCTAAGCTTTGTCAAAGGACATCGCTGATCGAGGGGAGTTAAGGGAGAGAGCATCTGGATTTTATCGCGATCGTCGTCGTGAGTGCAAATAAGGTAAGGGCAGCTATGCGTTTGTTAGCGGAAGGGTCAGATTACAGACGACAATTCTTGGGAGGATACCACTTATGCCTATGCCATTCATCAAGACTTTAACGAATAAGGGAATAAGCGGGCTGGTCCTGCTGACGATGTTAACCATAGTGCTCGCACCCTGCGCAGCACAAAATCAATCTGGCATTGTACCGGGGCACTTTCGGTTTAACACTTTCACCGTTCCCAATCAGTTCGAATTGGGCGTCGAACAGATAAACAATTATGGGTTAATCGTCGGGCAATACCGCAGCACACTAGCACCCTTCGGACCATTTCGCGGTTTTGAGCGGTTCCCGAATGGGAACTTGCGGACCTTGATCGATCCGCTGGATGTAGAAGGGCCCGCTGATCCATTCGGGGGGGATACTGAGGCGAATGGAGTAGATGACCACGGCGTGATTGTAGGTCAGTATTGGGACACCGTTGCTCTGCACTACGCGAGTTTCTTTCTGTACAAGGGCAAGTACACCACCTACAATGTGCCCGGGTTTTTTAACACAACCCTCGAGGATATCAATGACGAGGTAACCGACTTTTGCGGGTTCGTTCAGACTGGCCCACCCGACTTTTTTACGAGCGCATTCGTCAGCGACAGAGGGACGGTAACGGTGTTCACGGTGCCAAACGCCACGCGCACGGAAGCACTCGCCATCAATAATCTTGACCAGGTCGTGGGTTTGTATGCTGATGCCAATGGCGTACTCCACGGTTTCACTCGCGACCGTGGGGGCCACCTCGTCTATCCCCTGGACGTTCCGGGAGCCACGACTGCGCAAAATTTCGGCACGTATCCTCTCGGCATCAACGACCTGGGGTTTATCTCCGGTCATTTTTGGGATTCTTCAAATAACGAGCACGGGTTCGTTCGCGCTCCGTGGGGACAGTTTTTTCAGATTGACGTGCCAGGGGCGGCACAGACCGCAGGCGGTGGGCTGAATGATTTCGGAACGGTCGTCGGGCACTGGGTCGACCAGAACGGCAACCAGATTGGCTATATCGCGACCCCGTC
>JAFAPG010000213.1 GCA_019247235.1 Acidobacteriota bacterium | reverse complement strand
GCTTGGTCTCACACCACCATCTCGACTATCAGGAGCGGTGGCAAGGTCGAGCTCGCAATTTCCGTGCAGCTGGCCTGTTTTGTAGTAGGTACGACGACCTGGTCCGTGGAGACGCACAAACCACGCCTACGCGAGCGGCAACTTCGCCCGAGTAACGTTGTATGATGGACGCTGAGTCGTCGGTCATATCCTCAGCGGACGCCTCGATAAACTGAGGAATTCCAGCACGATGGGCGGCGGCTAGGTCTGCGATGAACTGGGCGACGGCGCCGGGCCTTGAGCAGTTGACGCCCGCCCGGCAAGCGTTGCCAAGCGAAAAAACTAGCGGGTTGCGCGCCCGCCAAACAGATTCATCATTGCGACTAACGAACAGGAGAAGAAAATGACGTTGCTTGAATCACTCAAACAGTACACCATCGTCGTCGCCGATACCGGCGATATCGACGCCATCAACCGGCATCGACCCCAGGATGCAACTACTAATCCTTCTCTCCTTTATCACGCTGCGCAGATGCCGGCATATCGACACCTGGTCGAAGAGGCCGCCGAACAGGCATCGGAGCTAGGCGGCAGCCAAGAGCAAATGGCAGAAGAGTTTATCGATCAACTGTTCGTCCTTTTCGGAAGTGAAATTCTCAAAGTGATTCCCGGCCGGGTCTCTACTGAAGTTGCCGCCAGTCTGAGCTTCGATCGTTCAGGCACAGTCGCCAAAGCACGCAAGCTCATTTCGCTCTACCAGAAGAAGAGTGTGCCGCGCGAGCGCATTCTGATCAAAATCGCGAGCACCTGGGAAGGTATTCAGGCGGCGAATGAGCTGGAGCAGGAAGGAATTCACTGCAATCTGACACTCCTGTTCAGTTTCGCCCAGGCCGCGGCATGCGCCGAAGCCGGAGTCACGTTGATATCCCCCTTCGTCGGTCGTATTTATGACTGGTACAAGAAGGAAGCCGGTGGCAAGGAGATTCCCGCCGACCAAGACCCCGGAGTGGCCTCGGTTACGCGAATTTACAGTTACTACAAGAAATACGGCTACAAGACCCAGGTCATGGGCGCCAGTTTCCGCACCGTCAACCAAATCGTGCGGCTGGCGGGTTGCGATTTGCTGACGATCAGCCCCGATCTTCTGGACAAATTGGAGCAGACGGAGGGTGTGGTTGATCGCACACTTGATCCCGGCGCCGCTCACACTAGCAAAGATGAGCGTTTGCGTCTGAGTGAGAAGGCTTTCCGCTGGATGCACAATGAAGACGCCATGGCGACAGAGAAGCTGGCAGAAGGCATTCGCAAATTCAACAGTGACGCGCAAAAACTGCAAGAGTACGCGCTCTCCCAGGTCGCTGAGAAAGTCGGATAACCAGTCCTACAGTGCAAGGTGCGGCTCGCGACAGGTGAGCCGCACCGCGTCGCACGGACGATTGAATGGGCGCGATGAGCGCTGGCCGGGGCGGTGCTGTGGGTCTCTGATCGATTCAGAGGAATTCCGCTGCATCGCGCCACGCGACACGATACGACTGATCGCATGGCTGTCACACGCCAGCAATTTCTCTCGTCATTGCGCAGTGCAACTACTCCATGCTGCCTTTGGCGCGCGATTTTGTCGATACCCCGAGGTTCCCGGACGTCGTGCAGCGGATCCCATTCACGTGATCACCACCTGGGCGGCACTCCGTGGAGACATGTCTAGGCTCTAGAACCTAAGTAGGCCTGGAAATCACCCAGCGTATGGTTTTGTCGCACAAACTGCAGTTCGGGTGTTGAACCGCCCATAGAGACGAATAAGGAGACGCGTATGGCAGCCAACCCTCAACCCCAGGCCAAGAAACGAACCAGCAAACCATCTGCATGGAAAGCACTGGAGGCGCATTATAAGACTATTTCAAAGCTACACTTGCGTCAGTTATTCGAGGCCGACCCCAAACGCGGCCAACGCATGGCGGTAGAGGCGGTAGGCCTGTACCTCGACTACTCCAAGAACCGTGTCACCGATGACACGCTCAAGCTTCTTCTTCAACTCGCGGAGGAGTCGGGTCTGCGGGCGCGAATTGATGCCATGTTCAGCGGGGAGAAGATCAACATTACGGAGAAGCGCGCCGTGTTGCATGTCGCGCTCCGTGCGCCACAAGACGCCTCGATCCTCGTGGACGGCAACAACGTCGTGCCCGAAGTGCATGCGGTGCTGAACAGAATGGCTGATTTCTCCAACCGCCTGCGAAGCGGCGTCTGGATGGGTCACACCGGGAAACGCATTCGCAACGTTATCAATATCGGCATCGGCGGCTCTGATCTAGGACCCGTGATGGCATACGAAGCCTTAAAAAACTATTCCCAGCGGGACATGACCTTCCGCTTCGTTTCGAACGTTGACGGAACCGACTTTGCCGAGGCTGTACGGGATCTGAGTCCGGCGGAAACCCTGTTCATTGTCTCCTCAAAGACGTTTACCACGCTCGAGACCATGACGAATGCGCAAACCGCCCGTGCTTGGTCCCTGGCCGGACTGGGAGGGGATGAGACGTCAGTGGCGCGACATTTTGTCGCGGTGTCGACCAATGCGGCTGAGGTTTCGAAGTTTGGAATTGATACGGCCAACATGTTCGGATTCTGGGATTGGGTTGGCGGACGCTACTCGATGGATTCAGCCATCGGACTTTCCACCATGATTGCCGTCGGCCCGGAAAATTTTCGTGCGATGCTGAGTGGCTTTTATCAAATGGATGAGCATTTCCGGACGACGCCTTTTGACAATAATCTCCCCGTGCTTATGGGTCTGCTGGCGGTCTGGAACAACGACTTTCTGGGAGCGGAAACGGTCGCTGTACTGCCTTACGAGCAGTATCTGAAACGCTTTCCCGCATACCTGCAACAGTTGACGATGGAGAGTAACGGGAAGCACGTCATGCTAGATGGGAAGCCGGTATCCCGCGACACCGGGCCGATCTACTGGGGGGAGCCGGGAACCAATGGTCAGCACTCGTTCTACCAATTGATCCATCAAGGAACGCGTCTCATCCCCTGCGATTTCATCGGCTTCGCCAAGACTTCGAATCCCCTGGGCCGCCATCATGACATGTTACTGGCCAATGTCTTCGCCCAGGCCGAGGCACTCGCATTCGGTAAAACAAGCGAGCAAGTGAAAGCTGAGGGCACACCCGATTGGCTTGTGCCTCACAGAGTATTTGAAGGCAATCGCCCGTCTAACACAATTTTAGCTGATCGGCTAACCCCGGAAACATTAGGCAAGCTTGTGGCACTTTACGAGCACTCGGTCTTTACCCAGGGTGTGATCTGGAATATTGATTCCTT
>JAFAPG010000958.1 GCA_019247235.1 Acidobacteriota bacterium | reverse complement strand
TTTACCATTCATTTTTTCGGTGGTGCCGCAGCGGGTGACCCGGCTGGAGCTGCTGCCGCCGGTGAACCGGCAGCAGCGGGCGGTGCGCCGGGTGCGCTCTTAACTTCTTTCAATCCGTGTGATTGGTCCTGCGCCATCAAATATGCCACCAAACAATTCGCTTCATAAGTTGGAACGACTTCCCAACCTGCGGGTGGCGCGTCGGCGCCGGTCAACTGCAATGCGTCAGCGGAGCGTTCGCCTCCGATGCGACGTTGCTCGTAAAGAAATCGGTACGCAGGCATGATCGAATCTCGACTTTCGGCGCTCATACTTTGCGGCGCGTAAAGATGGCGATGGTGCCACGCTTCAGAATACGCGGGCGGAACTCCGTTCAGGTTCGGAGTTGGCGAAGGATTCGCCGCAGCGGTTGCCGACGCCGGAGAACCTGCCGGTGCAGGTGAAACACTAGTTCCAGGTTTGGCGGGAGCTGCATTCGCAGCTGCCGGCGACTGCGCAGGTGCCGGCGAGGTTGCCGGCGCTCCAGCTTTTGGAGGAGCGTTATTCGGCCCAGACGCAGCCGGTGATGCTGCGGGAGCATTTGCTGCTGGCGCGGGAGCCGCGCTTTCTTCGGCGCTAGGCGCAGCTTTACCTAAATCCGCTAGGTCCGGGCCAAGCCGTTCTTCACCAAGCAGCACCGGCCGCTCAAAAACGTAATCGCGGGGAGCGCTGCGACGTCCGCCCCATTTCGGACGCGGCGATGGCCCAGCATCGCGTTCGCGATCCAAGTCTGCGGAGGCGTAATCGGCACGGAGTTGGCGGCTATGACAATACATACACCCATTGGCCGCATAGACACGACGGCCTTCTTGAACCATTCCGGACGGAGGTACTGGATAAATGTCGGTTTGTTCTTCGTCCATCTGCGGATTGAGCGCACCGATCTGCATATTGGGAATCACCGTGAGACCCAACCATGAAAATGCGAACGTCCCGAACAATCCTAGGAAGAGCGGCATTAATCCCCTCATAGATGCGCCTCCGATCCTTCCGCTTCAACCGGGTTCAAGAACGTTGGCACAGTCGAAGTGCGTCCAAGGCCGAACAACATGAGTCCGAAATGAAACGCGAAAATGAAATGGGACGCAGTCAACAACAGCAGCGCGAGGAACAAGCCGCGAAGATATGGCAATACGCTCTGGACGCTTTCCATAAATGGAAGCGTGGGATCATTCTGGCTGGCTCCTTGGGCCCAGCCGCCAGCCAGCAACATCAAAGACAGCAGGCCAATTCCATACGCGGACGCCCAGAAATGAAGTTTGATCAGCGTGGCGTAACGCCATTCCCGGCCCACTAATCTCGGCACGATGTAGTACATCGAGCCGAACATGATCATGGTGAAGAACGCGTAGAGCCCAATTTGCGAATAGGCAGAGTTCGCTTCCGTGAAATGCAGATAACGCGCACTGGAACGGAGCGAGATCAAAATGCCGACAACGCTAAAGATCGTGTAAGCCATCGCGCCAAAGACAGTGAAGCGCAGGGTCGGGCTATATCGCATCACCGGAAAATAACCCTGCATCGTCATGTGATGATTCAAGCCGACTGTCGCCACCGGAATGATGGTAAGAATCGTGGCCGCGATACTCGCTGTGATCATCCACGCCGGAAACGGTCCGTCGACCAATCGTTGCATTCCGGTCCAACTCGAAAACAACGCGTATGTCCAAAAACCGATCGTCGCCAGGTGATAACTGTAAACCGGGCGACCGATTACCTTTGGAATCATGTAGTAGGCGGTGCCGAGCGCAATCGCCCCGAGCCAGAGGAAGAGCATATTGTTCGCGAACCACCAGCTCACCACGGCTTGCATCACGCCTTGGACTGGCGAAGCGAAAAGCATTGCGTTAGCGGCAGCGTAGAGCCACGGAAACCACAGGAACGCTCCGAGCAGATACCATTGTGTGATGTAGATCTGCTCGCCGCGACGGAAACGAAACATCAAAACCGCCCATGAAATAATCAGGGCGTAGGCAATGAAAAGAATCACTGCGACATAAGGCGGAAATTCTAGCCACTGATAGCCAGTGCTGTAGCCTATCAAGATTGCGATGACGCCAACGAGGATGCCGATATTCCAGAACCAGGCGCCGGTAACGAGCAGCAGCGGATGCCGCAACGTCGTCCGGCACAAGCGCGCCATGAGCCAGATCGCCGTTCCCATTCCAACCATCGAGGCCCAGCCGTAAATCATTATGTTCATCTGGACCGGACGGAGCCGACCCCAGGTCAAAAAGCTGTAGTCCGACAACCAACCCGGGGCGTGCAGTTTGAACGCAGCAAAAAATGCAAGCAGCGTTCCTATCAACAGCCATGCGATGGCCGATGCGTAAAACATTAAGACCGGAACACGAGTCGACGCATCGATCAGTGCGCGTTCAAACTGTTCCGCATCTCCCGCGGTTGCGGACACCGTCGGTTGCTTTAATGGAATGTCGGTAGCTGGAATCATTCGTTAGGCGAAAATTTCATGGTGACGGCGCTGGCGTTGCACTTTGAGCCGGTGACGTTGCGGGTGCGGCAGCCGATGCCTTTGGCGCCGCGGTTGCCGCTGAATTGGCGCCGGGTTGCGTTCCAGGCTTCACCGGCGGCGGATTCGTCGCGGCTGCAGGTTGACCGCGTGATTCCGAATTGGGACCCTCAACTGTTGTGGGCTTCGGTGTCCCGGTCGCGTGCGGCGAAGCGGATGGTGCCGATGAGGCAGATGGCGCAGCACTCGGCGCGACCGAAGCCTCGGCCGCTGCAGCTGCAATCGGCCCGGCGAGCATCGGCCTTTTGGCCGCGAGTTCTGTCACCGTCAGCTGCATCGCACGCTCGATTGGAATTCGCACCGTTCCTTTGTTCTTGTCGATCCACGCGTAACCAGTGAGCGCCTTAGCGTCTTCTTCGCGCAAATCCTTGAGCTTCTTTTCGCGATTTTGCGCGCGTTGCTGTTCGTAAGTGTCGCCTCGCGGAGCTGGACCGATGATGGCGACGGCAATTACCCAGAACAAAACCATTAACAGCAGCACGCCTAGCCACGTCGAAAATGGCGCGGGCGACTGGACCTGCTGTCGAATTTGTTCGGTATCAGCCATTTTAGTTCACCAGTTTCAAAGACTCGATCAGTCGCGGATCGCGCACCGGGAAGAGCGAAGTTTTGCCAACGATGCGCAAAAAGGCGAAGGCCAGGGTGGCAGCCATGGCAATCAGCGCGACAAAATCCCAGATGCTTACGTGAATTCCGGTCCCGTGAAGCGCGGGCAACACCACGAGGTACATGTCGATTAGTTGCATGAAAAGAATCCAAGCCGCGACATAGCAAAGTTGATGCGGATGTTTTTTGATCGAACGCATCAGGAGGATCACGAACGGACCAAAAAACCTGCCGAAGACGAGCAACATGCTGAGGTACCACCAGGACTCAGTATTACGGACCAAAAAGTATCGCGTCTCCTCCGGCATGTTGGCGTACCAGATCAGCATGTATTGGCCGAAACCGATGTAGGCCCAGAAAACGGTAAAGGCGAACATCCATTTTCCCATGATGTGGTAATGCTCCATCGTGACCACGTTTTGCAGATAGCCCGCTTTGCGAAGACCGGTGATCACCAGCACCAGCAGCGACATCGAACTGCCGGCTGCGCCCGCAAAAATGTAAACGCCGAACATGGTTGAGAACCAGCGGTACTGCAGGCCAAGCAGCCAATCGTAGGCACCGAAGGTAAGGCAAAGTGCAAACAGCGGCAGACTCACAAACGAAAGCTTGCGCAGCCAGAGCGTGAACTTCGGATTGCCGTCTTTGTCCTGCCGAACCGAAAACCGTTTGAGCAACTGCGACGCGATAATGAAAAACCCGAGGAAAAATATCGCGCGAAGGATGAAGAAATTCAGGTTCAGGTAAGCGCGCTTAGAATCAAGATTTTCCTCGGTCCCCTGCGGGATGTTCATCCAGCTGAAGAGATGGTGTCGCAACAGAAAGATCGGGATGAAGAAAACTGCCACGACTCCAATCAGCACGGCGATGTTTTCAAGTTGTCGGCGAACAACCACGGTCCATTCCGCGTCCACCGCGTAATGCACGATCGTCCAGAAAAAGCAGCCGGCGCAAAGCGTGAAGAAAAACGCGAACGCGAACAGCCAGGAAAAGCTGAATTGGTGCGGATCAATCGCCCAGCCGGCGCCGCAAAGCGCAAGACCAACGAAAGCGACGATGCCGAGAAGAACCGACAGACCGGCGAACCGCCCGCTCTCGAAATATTCGCCCTCCGGCGTTGGCGCGTTGTGCAGACGTTCGCTCATTTCTTTGGCGCCTCCGGTTTTGCCGCGTTTTGCGATTCGGCAGGTTTATTTTCGCCCGGCTTGTTTTCGGCTGGTTTGTTTTCTACGGGCTTGTTTTCTGCGGGCTTGTCTAAATCGGCGCGATGCTCTGGCGGCACGTCCGCCGCGGTCGCTCCCTGACTGCGCTGTAGCGCACGCAAGTAAGCAATGATCGCCCAGCGATCTTGAACCATGATCGTTGGGCCGTAGGCCATCATCGTGT
>JAFAPG010000898.1 GCA_019247235.1 Acidobacteriota bacterium | reverse complement strand
GCCGCCTGCGACTTGGAGGAAAAAAATTCCTGCAGCCGATCTCGGCTCGCGTGCTCCCGCGCCGAGTCAGTCAACATCATGATGCCGGCCTCGTGATCTGCCGTTTGCCAAGCCTCGAGAAATCGATTGGCTGCCGCCAAAGCTGCGCAGTACTCGGGATCATCGCCCGACAAAAGAGTTTTCCGCACATGCGCCGATGGAGTTGAAACCAAGCACGAGAGACAAAGAACACTGAGCAGAATCGCTCGCCACAACATCGAACTATCTTGCGGTAAGGCCTAGCCGGCGCGGAAGCACCAACCAAGGTACCCGGGGGGTCCGGGCGGGCTCGAAGTAAATCCCTATGCGGAGCGGGATTGCAGCAAATTCAGCAAGCTCGGCAGCCGGACCCTCACCTGGCCTCGGTAGAATGGGCTGCCAGATAGTCCTCAGCCAAGCCAATGATTTCGCGCTCGCCCCGATAGGTGAGCCGCCGGCGAGCCTCCCCAAGGGGGATCCAAAGGGCTCGTTTGACCTCGATGCGCATGCTGGGAGCTAATTCGTCGATCGTTCCAGATTCGTACCGCAACAGGTAAAAGGTGACGATTTTAAATACCCGCTGCCTGTCGCCCCAGGAGCGTACATAGACATACTGAATGTCCTTGAGCTTGGTCAGTACCCGGGCGGTAATGCCGGTTTCTTCGCGCACTTCCCGCACCGCCGTCTGCTCCGGGGTTTCTCCCGGATCTAACAGGCCTTTGGGCAGGGCGAGCACAGTTTTTCCGTCTTTCTTACCGGAATCTGCATTGCCTGACTGCTCTCTTTGGGGTTCGATCACGGCCAGTTCCCAGCCCGCAGGCCCTGGCCGAACTACCATCCCCCCGGCGGATATTTCTCGTGGCATGTGCCCTCAAGTTATCAGGAACAAAGGAGTTCGTCACGCCGGGTTCCGTTCGAGACACCCTACAGTAATTTGCCGTGTCGACCCAGATGAAACGTACACTATATTGAGCGGCATCTTACGTGCTAGAAGTTCGAACAGGTAAGGCTTTAAGCGGCCGGCGAAGGGAAGGGCGCTGATGGCCATTTCGGGCATTAAGAAGATCGTGCATTCGGTGCGCGCCTTCGGGCGAGGTCTGGCCGGTGCCGCAGAATCCTCGACCGGCAGAGTGCCCTTAATCGGTCTTGCCCTGGGCGGAGGGTTTGCCCGAGGAATCGTGCACGTCGGTGTCTTGAAAGTTCTCGACGCAGAACAGATTCCCATCAGTTTTGTAGCCGGAACTAGCGTCGGAGCGCTCATCGGGGCCGCGTACTGCAGCGGAGTTTCACCGCTAGAGTTGGAACAGGTAGCCTCACGGGTTCGCTTTCGCGACCTGGCTCGCTGGACGGTCTCGCGCTACGGTTTTGCCACTAACCAACGTATGATTGGGTTTCTCAACCGGGTTCTCAAGGTGAAGACCTTTGAGGAATTGCGCATTCCTTTGGCGGTTACCGCCACGGATTTCGCTTCTGGCGAAGGCGTCGTGTTTCGCTCCGGCCCACTGGCCGACCCGGTGCGAGCCAGCTGCGCCTATCCCGGAGTCTTTTTGCCGGTCACAGTGAATGACCGTCTCCTGGTTGACGGAATGTTGGCGCATTCGCTTCCCACGCAACCCGTGCGAGAAATGGGCGCCGAGCGTGTCATCGCCGTCAATCTCAAGGGCTCTTGGGCGGGTGGAGTGGGTCCCCGACACATCTTCGATGTGGTCGGGCAATGTTTCGCTATCGCCCAGGAGATGAGTTGCACACGTTCACGACAGTGTGCGGATCTGGTCATTGAACCAGACGTCACCGGCTACAGGTACGATGACTTCGAACGTAGCGCCGAGTTGGTGCGCATTGGTGAGACGGCCGCGCGCTCGGCGTTGACAGAAATTCGCAAGTGGCTGGGCACCGCTGAAGAGAAACGAACCCTGCCTACAACCGCTACCGTGCGCCCGGCCTTCGGTCCTGCTTCCGATTGAGTCGAAAAGCTCGCGCGCAGCGCAGACTCAAGACTTAAAGCGCTACTCACGCGAAGTGGCTGGGGGAAGGCTCATCTCAAAAATGCCCCAAGATCCTGTGGTAGATTTTATTGTTTGCCATGAAAGAGCTGGCCTCTTCGATCCTGGCTACCATTGCTCGGCGCGGCGTCGCCTATGCCGATGTCCGGGTGATCAACGACCGTACGCGCGCCTTGGCCACCAAGAATGGCAAGATCGGCAATGCCGCGGAATCTGAATCAGCCGGTTTTAATGTTCGTGTGCTGGTGGATGGTGCCTGGGGATTCGCTGCATCGGCCGATTTTCGACGGGAATCGGTCGAAGCTACGGCCAAACGCGCCTTAGAGATTGCAAAAGCTTCGGCCAAGGTGAAGCACGGCGAGGTGAGGCTCGCAGCGGAAAAACCAGTCAGTAGCGAATGGACTACTCCCTATAGCATCGATCCCTTCAGCATTTCGATTGAGCAGAACCTCGATCTGCTAGAAAAGGTCGATTCCGAATTGCGTGCTGTCCCCGGGGTAACGCTGGCGGAGACGAATATGAATTTCCGGCGTGAGGAGCAGTGGTTCTTCTCCTCGGAAGGCGCCCAGATTCGTCAGACGAAATTTACCTCGGGGGCGGGATATGTCGCCTATGCCTTTGCCGGCAACGAGATCCAAAAGCGTTCCTATCCGAATTCTTTTGGCGGACAGTGGCAGAACAAAGGCTACGAGCTCATCGAAGAGTTGCGGCTGGTGGACAATGCCCGTCGTATCGGCGAAGAAGCCGTCGCATTGCACAGTGCAGAGCAGTGCCCACAAGGCCGGTACGACATTATTCTCGATAG
>JAFAPG010000582.1 GCA_019247235.1 Acidobacteriota bacterium | reverse complement strand
TTGCCGTAACGCTATCCCCGGCACCGGCGCGACAAAGCTGAGCCAGCACTAAGTCACCGAGCGCTGCTTTCTTGTGCGCCGCTATTTCGTGGGTTGCGGCGGCATAATTGTTCTTGACTCTTCGGTTGTAGGAGGCTGTAGAACGAGTGCATGTTGAAGATGGGAGAATTCGCCTTGAGTCAAGCGATTAAAACGCCGCATTATTACGACGAAGTCGGACTGTTCAGACCGTTGGCGTCCATGGAGAGTCTGGCTATCGGGATGACTCGGTGAACTCAGCTTCACAGGATTTTTGGGCTCAAACATCTCGGGTTGCCGCTGGGCCAAATTGCCCGTGTTCTTGCTAAATGCATCAGTGCGGACGTTCTTCGAGGGATGCTCCTTTTGCGATTGTTTAACTCGCATGATTTCTTCAAAGGACACCCACGCTCGCGGTCAGACAGAACAGACGCTGCTTTTGTTTGGACGTCGCAACATCAAGAGCACCGATGCGAATGAGCTCGTTGCTATCCCCTTCCTTGCTCGATCTGGAGCTGCGCAGTCAAATTGACGACCTAAGCCAGCACTGGGATATGCTGCGCGCACCCACCTTTCTGCCGAGTCTGTAAAAGTTGGCATCCACTCCGTTATTCACGACGACGCAAGTTCAACCTACTCGATCCTGGCAACTCACTTTTTGGAGAGAAACTGGGGCGGGCGGTAATTGCCAACCACGGCCGGGCAGCAGACAAGCTCTGATCGACAACGTGATCGCTCACTGCGCTGGTCTGACGATGTGCAAGTCGCTGCGCGACATGCGCTCTTCGATTCTGACGCCGTATCGAGTCTCGCTGCTTGCTACGTCGGAACCTCCAGGCTGGGCTTACCCATTGGGTTTTGGCATAGCGCAATACAGCCCGCGCACGCTCGAACCGCTCGACGCGAAGATCCAGCAATTCCTGCGTGGAACTACTTTTATGCTGAGACCGGCTCTTGAGAACGACAAGTTCGACATTGAAAGAATCAAGTCCAAGGTGCCGCAGAAGTTCAAAAGGCACGGCACGATTCTTATAGGTCCCTGAACAGAATCGATGGCCCGCGCTAGAGCCGCCAGGCGGATCGTTTCCGCCGGAGTTCGGCTTGGTGCTCTGCACAGTAGACCGCCAGCTGTCCGAAACCCGGGGTTACAAAGGAAGCAAAATGATTTGCCGAACTTTATGCTGGAATGAGCTGGGGGCAGCTCACGGTTAGGCCGTCTGTTGTGCAGGTATCTTGCCGATCCCTAATTTCAGGTTTTGATCGGGGATACGTGGGGTTTGCGCTCCACCTGCTGCTCAGCGCCTAGCCAGGATGCTTTCGCAGTAGCCGAATAGCCAGAGTCACCGGGCTGGCCACTTGGCCCCTCTCCTTCCCCAGCGGATGTACGGATTCCGGCTCGCGCGACCCGACATCATAGATGAGCTCCTCCAGAATTGCCGGTGCACATCTTCAAGAATTCGTATATATATCCCTGATTTCATATTTACAACTTTCTGACAACTGTAAGCTGCTGATATGAGATGACATATCGCGTGCTCCCGCTGGAATTCCAGTTGCCTGCACAGTATGGACGTCGGGCTCATTGCTGACACTTGTTGGGTGCCGCTTTTTCTTTCCCGGTTCCGCGAAGTCTAATCTCTGAGCTGTTGGCGAACTGAACAGGAGTTCAGGAAGGCGCTGAAGGAGGCTCTATGCTGCATCGAGGGTTTGCCGTAACCGTGGTTGCTTTTGTTTTTACGCTCCCGCTTTATGCCGTACTAACGGGAGATATTGAAGGCACAGTTTATGATCCCAGCGGCGCCTTGGTCTCAGGTGCCAAGGTGACGATCACGAATCTTGCCACCGGCGCACAGCGCGAGCTGACCACGAATGCTCAAGGACAGTTCGCGGCCCTTCAGCTCGATCCCGGCGAATATCAGGTCGTAATCTCATACACCAGCCTTAGGTCGACTTCAGAAAAGGCGGTTGTGCGCAGCAGCGAAAAAACCCACCTCTCGGTCAATCTGGTCGTGGGTTCCGCCAATGAAACCGTGGAAGTTAGTAGCGAGGCAACCCCAGTTCTTGATGTCAGTACGTCCCAGGTCATCGGACAGTCGCTCGATGCAACCTTGGCCGTGGCGCTCCCCAATCAAGGGCGCGACCCCGTAGGCTTTGCAAACCTCTCCCCAGGCGTGGTCCCGGTGACAAAAGACAACCCTTTCTTGGGAACAGGTGGCTTTAATTCCAATGGCTCGCGTGGCCGTGCCAATAACATTACGGTGGACAATGCGGTGGCAAGCGATATCTCGACCACCGGTGAGTCGGGAATTGGCACGCTGAGCTTGGACGGCGTGCAGGAAGTTAAAGTCATCACCAACAACTTCACGGCCGAGTATGGCCGCAACTCCGGCTCTCAGGTGCAAATCATCACGAAGAGCGGCACGAATAGTTACCACGGCACCGTCTACGAGTACCATCAAAATGCATTCTTCAATGCTCGGGATCACTTTGATACGACCGGCAAAGCCACGCCTTTGGTGCAGAACGTGTTTGGATTCACCGCCGGTGGTCCCGTCCTCAAAAACAAGATGTTCCTATTTGGCCATTACGAGGGGACGAAAATCCGCGGGGCCGGCTCGACGGCCACCGCCACGGTCCTGAACAGTGCGCAAGTTGCAACCATCACCGACCCCACTTCACTGGCAATTTTTCAAGGTGCAGGGTCTCCGTCGTCACCCACTGGACAGCTTAGTTCTTCAGGCGCCAACAAAACCGATGGCGACTCTTGGTCGTTGCGCTGGGATCAGCGATTAAGGAAAGGAAATGATACTGTCACCGTCCGTTATGCCCAAGCTCCACAGACCCAGGTCCGGCCCGGACTGACTTTCGTCGGAACCTTTCTGCCGAACTATGGCGCGAGTGTTACCAATACGGCTCGGGTGGCGTTTGTCAGTTACACCAGCTCGATCACGACGACGATGGTTAACCAGGCGCGTTTCGAATATCAGCGCAGCCGACCGAACTTCGTGGCCTTTAGTACCCTCAAGCCGCCTTTTGTGCCAGAGGTAAGTATTTCGGGTCTGGACGTGTTTGGTGAGTCCAATATCATTCCTCAAGGGCGCGTGCAGAACAATTATTCCTACAGTGATACGTTCTCATGGGCAAGAGGACGCAATGAGTTTAAATTTGGCACCGACGTCTTTCGTTATCTAGCTCCCAGCTACTTTGATTCGAACCTGCGCGGTACAGCGACATTCGCCAGCGTAGCCGCGTTCGAGGCGGGAACGCCCGCGCAGTGGACGCAGAATTTTGGCTCCACGGTACGACGGAATCGCTCCACTGATCTCTCGTGGTTTGGTCAGGATGACCTTCGCGCGACCCAAACACTAACTTTGAACCTGGGTTTTCGGTTGGATTCATCCGGAGGGGTGGGCGAGCTGAACAATCTGATCTCTAACATAGATCCCAACAACCACTGCACGCTCGGCGGCGGTGGGACCGGTCCTTTAGGCTGCATGGACGTAGGTGGCCAAGCTTTCGCTCGTACTTGGAACCCGGCTCCGCGTTTGGGATTTGCGTGGAACCCGCAACGCGGCAAGTTTGTTGTGCGGGGCGGCTATGGACTCGCCTACGACTTCATCTTTTTCAACCCCATCACCAACCTGCGCTTCTCTCCACCATTTGTGCCCTCGATAACCGTGACCACCTTTACTGGCACGAACACCTGGGCCAATCTAGTTGCCGGGACTGCTCAGGCACAAAGCGATGCCAAAGCGGCGATCGGCCAGTTTCTTTCGACGCAGAAGAACTTCGGAAGCATTAGTGCCGTCGACCAACACCTCAAGAATCCGCGCAATCAACAGTGGAACCTTGGGGTCGAGTATTCCCTAGGTAAGGACTTCGTGCTAAAGACCAGCTATGTGGGAGCTAAGAACGATCACCTGCTGGCTACATTGCCAATCAATCTGGTTAATCCTGCGAACGTACCCGCTCCAGCTACCAGCATTGCCGACGAAACCGCGCGGCGAACGATCTTCATCAACTCGTTCCGTGCACAAACCGGCAATGCTTCAGGAACCGTAGTGAACAACCGCATTGATCCGCGGTTCAATGCCGTCAACCAGGTTCAAAGCACTGCGGATTCCATCTATCATTCGTGGCAAACCGACGTCATAAAACGACTGGGCCGCGGTCTGTCTTTCGATGCCAATTACACCTACGCGCACAGCATCGACGATGCTTCGGACGCCTTGAACGTATTGGTGAATGACAACCCAAACCTGCAAGATTCCCGCAACATCCGCTCCAACCGGGGCAATTCGCAGTTTGACATTCGGCACCGGGTAGCGGGTAGTTTCTTCTATCAGTTCCCATCTCACCATTTCTCTGGGGCATTAGAAAAAGTGCTGGGCGGCTGGGGGCTGAGTGGAACGACCGAACTCCGAACCGGCTTCCCCGCAACCATCTACTCTGGACCTCGCTATGGGATCCTTGATCAGGCGCTCATTGGCAATGCGACCGGCAGCGGCATTAACGTACGCGCGAATGGAGACGCCAGTCACTTTCGCCCGGTCCCGATCAATCCTCTAAGTACCTCCGCCTTTGGTCCCTTTGGTGATCCCTGCCATCGGGGGGTGCAGACTGGGGCGGCCGGATGTGCGGGAGACAATGCACTTGGTTTCTCCCTCACTCAGCCGTTACTCGGCAACTTCGGCAGTAGCGGCCGTAACAGCTTGCCACTCGACGGAGTGCAGGACTTCGATTTCGTTGCCATCAAGGACACCACGATCACAGAAAGGAAGGCCCTGGAATTCAGGTGGGAGGTCTACAACATATTCAACCACTCCAATTTCAGCGGCTTCACCAATATTCTTACATCAAGAAATTTTGGTACCTATACCTCAACCGCGACGAACATGCGTCAAATGCAAGGCTCGTTAAAGTTCATCTTTTGAGCGGGACGGGGTCGCGGGTTCATCAGCGAGCGACCCCGACGTTTCTTACTTATCGCCACTCTCCAAATACCATAGCCAGCCAGGGAGCCGAGAGCCGCCGATGTGAGCTGGTCGGAGCGAACTAGGTTATCGCAGCGTTCGGACTGCCATGGCCTAGATGTGCGAGCTTATAACCTCCAAAACCATCTTTCCACGCCTATGAGGTGCCCCGCGAGCATTTCATGAATCCTACGTGCCTGCTCCAAGGGCACAATGCTGCCGACTTGCGGGATGAGGATGCGGGCGTTCAGCATTCTCGAGATTGCATTGAGACGCTCACTGGTGACTTGCACATAGAAAAACACGGATCTCACATTCGTACGCTGGAGTACTGGATCGGTTGAGACCACAGAGACAACGATTCCGCCGATTCGAAAAGCATCTGCCAAGCGGTTACCACCACAACAGGTACGGACGCTGCTTCGACGTGAATCAAGTGGGTTGACAACATATTTGCTGATGCGATGGAATACTGGGCATGGGCGCCGTAGAACTGTGGGTTCGTGACCCCGTAAATTTCGCCACCGGCTTAAGACCATCGACACCGCTCCCCAATGTCTCGACAACTCCTGACAAATCAGAGCCAAGCGTCAAAGGTGGCGCAGGACTGACCTTGCTCTTACCTTCACGGATGGGGGCATCCCAAGGTCCGACTCCCGTGGCACTTTACTAAGACTTCCCAGAATCCCGGTGATGGGGTGGGGATCTCCCCACGGCAATGACCGGAGGCGGGCCAATTTGTGTATTCGTGCTGCTCTCATGCGCCGAGTCGAGGTGCTCGATGCCTGCATTCTTTAAATTGCATGTGTTCAGGATGCGGCGGTTAGGGCAATCGACTGTGGCAGGTTTTCGGTCAAGGCATTGGATTAGCGAGTCAGCGTCGCATCCATTCTCCCGCCGTCCGGTCGCGGGGACGTTTCCGGAAGCCTTCGAAGGCGTGTTAGTGCAACTACTATCGATCACCTGCTGGTGTACAGAATCAAATCTCTTTCTGCATCAGCAAGTTGTTGTCGCCGAGCCGCGCGACGATACGAAATCCTTCTTTTTTGAACATCGATGCCGTTCCGCGATATTTGGTGTAGGCTTCCCACCGCTTAATAGGATACGCTTCGACCAAACCCCCTCCTTGCTTTTCTATGGCGACAAGGGCCGCTTTCAGAGCAGTACGGGCCACGGCCCGACGACGATATTTCTTGTGGACGACAAAGCAGGTTATTCTCCACAACGCCTTACCAACTCTTGGGGAAAGTGCACGATATTCTCGATTGGTATCAATCCGAGGCAGTTCTGTCGTCTGTCCGTATTGGCACCAGCCAACAGGCTCTCCTTGCGCGAAGACGAGTATGCCGTGCGATTGTCGTTTTTCTACCAGCCTTTTCTTTTCCCGCCGGTTTTGTTCGATCCTCGCAACTCGCGACAGCCCCTTAGTGTCGCCGATAGCACCGGCGCTATGGTTGTACATACACCAACAAGGATAAGCACCCGGTGCGGGATGAGAGCGGAAGAGACGCTCAAAATCCGGCCACGTTTTTAGAGAAAGCGGCTTGGTTGAATATTCCGATATTTTCGAGGCTCTCAGTTGCGCGCTCGCATTGTCATAACCTTTGACCATGGACACCCTCCACCTTAGTATTACCCATAAACCAAATGTCGATTGCGTACTCGAGTGTGTTGGTGTACCTGAGACGATGATGCAGAGAATGAGACCTAGAAACAGAACGCGACCGACTTCTACCTCGCTAAGCGCTCGCGCTTTAGATAGGCGGACCGAATTGCTGCGGTTCAACGGCGCGGTCAAGGCGGGATCCCGCGATCGATGCCTGGATGAAAGAGCATAGCGGTGAATTGGGGGCGATCGCGCGGCGATGGTTTGATGTGATGCGTGAATGCGGAGACGAAGTTCGAGAAATGTTGCATGATGGCTGTCCGGTTGCATGTTTGGGAGATGTGCCGTTCGCCTACGTCAATGTATTCACCGAACACGTAAACGTGGGATTCTTTCATGGCGCGTCGCTGTCTGACCCAGACCGCTTGTTGCAAGGCACCGGCAAGTTCATGCGTCATGTGAAGCTAAGACCTGGAATAGTCACAAGTGTCGCAGGACTACGTAGGCTCATGCATACGGCGTACTCGGTCATAAAAGCGCGCGTCGAAAATGGCTA
>JAFAPG010000262.1 GCA_019247235.1 Acidobacteriota bacterium | reverse complement strand
TACTCCGGTCGCTTCGAGAATCGTTCGCACCTCGCGAGCCAGATCGGGCTGGGCGAACTGCCTGCGAGACACATTCAGACTCATGGTGAGAGGTGGGTCGCAGCTCAACTCCGCCTGCCAGGTCTTAAGCTGCTGGCAGGCCTCGAGGAACAACCGGCGATTGATGCCCAGTATCAGGCCAGTTTCGTCAGCTAGAGGAATAAACTCGGCCGGAGGAACCAGACCGGTAGAGGTTCGCCACCGACTTAAAGCCTCAAATCCGGTGATTTTACGGCTGGTAAGAGACACAATAGGCTGATAGTAGACAATCAGCTCTCCTGCTTCGAGCGCTCGACGAAGATGAGTTTCAAGCTCAAGGCGACGAACGGCGCTCGAGTGCATGGCCGGATCAAATACCTCGCATTGGCCTTTCCCAGCTGCCTTGGCCCGATACATTGCGATCTCAGCATCCCGAAGTAAGTCCTCGGCACAGCTGTATGTGCCCCCGCTCAGCACCACGCCAATGCTTGCGCCGATCACAATCTGCTGGCCATTGACGGTAAAGGGAATCTGCAGTCTGCCTTGAATGCGTTGCGCCACCCGGATGGCGTCACTGGCATTAAAAACATCCTCTAAAAGCACACTGAATTCATCGCCGCCACATCGGGCGACGCCATCGTCGGTGGAGGGCGTGCTTAAGGCCTCGCCCGCCGTACGAGCAATGGTATCGCTCTCACGAAAGCACGCTGAAAGGCGCTTGCCAATTTGCAGCAATAACTCGTCTCCGGCGGAGTGTCCGAGACTGTCATTAACCACCTTGAACTCATCCAAATCTACGAATAGAACGGCAAATTTATAGTCCGAATGCCGCCGGGCGCGAATCAATGCGTGCTGTAGACGATCGACGAACAAGGAACGATTAGGTAGGTCTGTGAGAGCATCATGGAAGGCGTGGTGCTCGAGCTTCTCCTCCGCACGTTTGCGCTCTGAGATGTCGCGATTCACTACCACCAGTTTTTCAATTTCCCCGCGTTTGTTCTTGACAGGACTGGCCGTTGATTCGAGAAATCGCCACGAGCCATCCTTGTGTCGCATTCGATATTCCAGCCGCTGTCCTCTTCCGGTGGTCCGAGCTTTGTCGGCGGCCTGTAGAACCCTCTCTCGATCGGCAGGATGGACTTGATTGATCGAAGTGCTGGAGAGCAACTCATCGGTCGAATATCCCAGCACCCTCTCATAGGCAGGACTGTTATAGATACGCTTTCCCGATCGATCAACAACCGCAATCATATCGGCAGCATTTTCGGTAATCAGTCGAAACAACTCATTATGTTCAGCAAACTGGCGACGTATGCGAGTGAGCTGCAGGTGCTGGTACACGGTATAAATGTCAAACATTAGGACCAGGCCGGCCAAGCCACGGGTCCATTCCTTTAAGTCATACCAATAGGAGTCATTGGCATCTTGATGGGTAAATGTCAAAAAGACGATGCCCGCAGTTAAGGCCAGAGTCACGGTAACCGCCAAACTCAGCAGCCACCACTGTCGCCCCTCGATCTGATGAGATCCAAGCTCGCTTTGGCCCTTCCGCTCTGTACGAGATTGTTTTAGGTTCAACATTAAGAAAAACATTAATGAGAAGGGAGCGGCTCCAAAAGTCACCCGCATCCACACTCATCATTCCGTAAGAAAAAGGCTCTTCCGTGCACACAAAGCAACCGCAACTCTGATGTAGTCACCCACGCACGGCAGCAAGCGGCTTTTCCGTCGGGCTCACCTGCAAGACGATCACCACTCACGATGGTTGGGGAGCGAGCACAACTCCCGCGCCCAGGGTTTGAAACTCAACTATCGCAGCAGCCAGGAGTTCTTGCCTGCCGAGCGCAATGGTTGGCAACCATTCGTAACCCCGTCGATCCTCGGGCGAGGAGCCAGACCATATTGTTCGCGCCTGGTCACCGAATTGCATCCGATGATTCTGGCGAAAAGGGCTCAAATCTGGGGAGTGAGTCAGCAGAATGATTTAGCCCCCTCTGCCAGTGGTGATCCACGCAACCATCGGGTCCGGCGAAACTGAGCAGCTGAGGAGGCGAACGCCAGGAACTTGGGCTGTGTCGCCGGCCCGGGGCTGGAATCTACGGGAGTGCGACGCAGAAAGGCAGTTACGCGATGAAGAAACCTGAATCGGGCCTATTCTTTTCGAATTCCACGACGTCCAGCGTGCGCATCAACACCTGCTCGGCGCCGGCGGGCCGTATGGCCGCCGCCAGCCTCCGTGGCGCTTCCGATCCGACGTCGCCGCTTGGCGGAAGCCCTCCGCAGAGTGCCCGGCGAATTCAAGAGCTTCAGGAGCAGATGAGGGCGAACTCTCGCCGAGATGGTCACCTTTGGCTCATGGTGATTTTTGTCGTGTTAGTGCAGAGCGCTGGTTTCGCGGGGATTCTCGCCCCCAGTCTAGCTTGGAAGAGCATGAATCTGCATCTTGATCTTCGAAATCTGCCGCAACAGTTTTGGGGAATGCTTACGCTGGTGACCCTATTCAGTATTTATCTGACGATGCAGAGAAGAGAGGTCGCCGCTACGCGCACGGCTTTGATGCAAGAACTCGTAGTAGGCGAGAAGATGCAATCCTTCTCGCTGCTTGACCCCGTGACACAGCTGCTGAAGTCTTGCGCGGTCGACAATTTGGCAGCGCGCGAAGTTGCCCGTGCCAACCGCACGGGATCGGCTCTCACCCTGGCGATCATCAGCCTGGATAATTTTTCCGCTTTGCAGAAACGATTTGGAGTCGAAGAAGCCGAAAAGGCACTGTTTTACTCCGCGCGGCTGTTTGAAACCACCTTCCGTGGATCCGATGCGATATTTCGTAATGGATTGCACGAGTTTCTTGTCATCATGCCTGACACCACCGAGCAGCAGGCGGAAACCGCGATATCGCGTCTAAAGGCAAACGTGGAGCGATGGAATGCGGAAAGCGACGGGGGCGTGGAATTGAGCTTTTCGGGCGGCGTGGCTGCCTACATCTCCGGGGCTAATGTGAGTGACATCATTGAGCGGGCCCGCCGCTGCATGTTCCTAAATTCACAAAAAATAAATCTGGTCTTTTAAGCGCCCTAAGCCCGATGGGGTGTAACCGAGAAAAGCCCCGGGAACTAACACCGCACCGGCCCTTAGTGTCTTTCTGGCCCGCGACCATGGGACCGCTGATCCAAGCGTACCAGCCCTTCGGTAATTCACGCCCGCCCGTAATCTCGTGACATAGTTACCCTTGCCCACAGATTTTCCCGCGAAGCGGGGATAGAAAATTAAGGAAGGCTCTCGATGTTGCAATCATCCGACAATGCTCCCAAACCACAACCCACTCCATCAACTTTGAACCCTGCCCAGCCGGTCAAGCTGGTGGCGTCGCCGATCGAACAGGCCACCATCGGCCGCACGGTGTTGATCAAAGGGGAAATCAGCGGTAACGAGTCCCTCTACATTGACGGGCGCGTTGAAGGTACGGTGATTTTCAAAGACCATCGCGTAACAGTTGGCCGCAACGGCGTTGTCGCCGCCAACATCACGGCACGCGAAGTCGTAATCATGGGCAAGGTGGCAGGCAATGTTGAATGCAGCGACCGCATCGACATTCGCAGTGAGGGCTCTCTCACGGGCGATGTGATCAGCCAACGAATCAGTGTGGAAGATGGGGCGATGCTGCGCGGCAGCGTGCAGCTGACCCCGGCCGACCAGAAACGGGATCGTGCTGGTCAGGAAATCGCGAAAGCCGCGGCGGCTAAAGCCAATTAGCTCGCTCGCGAGCCAGGGCTTGCAATTGCGGGCCGCTCGGACCGTCGTCGAACATGGGCAACTCGGCTGGACTCAGCGATCTACGGCAGCGACGTTCGAAAGGTCCAAGGAAAGCAGCAGTTCTCCCCATCTTTCCTTGGGCCTATTTTTATTCCTTTTTGTCCTCGGCTTTTAACTCCAGAGCTGCCGAGTTCATACAGTACCGCAGCCCTGTCGGGCGAGGACCGTCAGGAAATACATGCCCCAAATGGGCATCACAACGGGAACAACGTACTTCAGTACGTCTCATGCCGTGTGAAGCGTCGGTATGCTCTTCGACCGCCGTCTGATCGAGAGGTTTGTAGAAGCTCGGCCAGCCGGTGCCGGAGTCAAACTTCGTGTCCGAGCTAAAAAGCGGCTGCCCGCAACACACACAGCCATAAGTGCCCGGTTCTTTGGTCTTCCAATACTTTCCTGTAAACGCCGGTTCAGTGCCGGCCTTGCGAGTAACATAAAACTGCTCACTAGAGAGCTGGTCCTGCCATTCGGACTCTGATTTCTCGACTTTATTCGACATTGGTTTTCCTCTGCGATGACTTGCGCCCAGCTCGGGAACCGCCTCGGACCCCGGATATTCAGACCTGTTGCCTCTAGGGGCGGCCCATT
>JAFAPG010000115.1 GCA_019247235.1 Acidobacteriota bacterium | reverse complement strand
CGGAGAGAGGGCAGCAGCGATCTATTCTTTGATCGGAACCGCCAAGCTCAACGGGTTGGACCCAGAACTTTATCTCCGAGAAGTGTTGAGCCGGATTGCAGATCACCCAGTGAATCGCATCCATGAACTCCTGCCGTGGAACCTGATCGCGACTGAACAACCCACCGTCACAGCAATCGCCTAGTCAGCGACATCTCTAACGACTAGTCGTGTCCATTTCCAAAACAAGTGGGCACGACTAGTACAGACACTCTACTTCGTCAAGGCGGTGACCGTTGGACGCTTACCGAACATCTACCCTCGGCGATGCTGTTTTGGACAGTGGCTGTGACAGGTCGCTTGCGAAACCGAGACTTAACTTTTTTCCTCAGTTTTGAGCCATTTGAGGGTAAGCTGGTTTCGATACAACGGATTCCTCCAGTGCTTTGAAGGAGTCGGAATCAAGGCTCACGTGGCAGCCCACTTTTCGGTTGAGGACGTAACCGGCCGTTGGGATGCCATTTAATCAAGACTCTCGAATTCGCACCCCCTAATCAGGAATGTGGGCAGGTTCGGTAGTCATTTAGCGCTCCGAGTTGCCAAAGAGGTGCAGGTGCGCATTCGGCCGCTCGCACGACCACGCGCCGTTGGTCCATCCTAGGAAATTGCGGGTTGCTGCAGGACCGGAGTCTGCAGTAGTCAGCAAACCCTGAGCCATGCCCTTGCTTCGAGAGCCTTTAGGTCTGCTGCCCCCCTTACCGAGGGTTTCGATCCGCCACTTTGGATTCAGAACTCTTCAGGCGCGTTAATGGTTTTATTCCAAGCGGCTACACCATCCTGCCGATTGCCCGTGAGGTCCACCGTCTCTAAGCTGAAGCTTAGAACTCAGGAGCGGGAAAGCGATGAAAATACGCTTGCTACGAGCTTCGATGGGGGCTCTGGCTCTAGCTTTATTCTGGACAGTTCAGGTTGAATCGCAGTCAACCACCGAACTCACTCCCGCTGATCTGATCAAAGCTGTAGTCCGGCACGAATTAAGTACGCCCAATGACTCTGAGGTCCACTGGAAATACCTGCTCTATAAAGAGGTGGATGGCAAGATCGAAACGCGGGAAGTGGTCGAGACCAGCTTCGGTACCCTGGATCGATTGATCGCAGTCGCGGGTCGACCTCTAACCGATGCGGAACAACGCACCGAGGCCGATCGGATTTTCCATTTCTCTCACGACCCGAAGCAACAAAGAACTCTTCAAGAGTCGAGGCGCAAAGATTTTGAGCGTTGCAAAACTTTTTTAAACCTAATTCCTGAGGCCTTCGTCTTTCAAAACTCAGGAGCGCCCGGAAGGGTAGAAAAAATCGCTTTCCGACCGAATCCGCAGTTCCGACCTATGTCAATCGAAGGCAAAGTTCTCCATGAGATGACGGGGGAGGTCTCAATCGATACTCGCGAGCAACGCTTAATCAGCATCGAAGGCGAGATGCAGAACGAAGTCAAATTTGGTGCTGGCTTTTTGGGGCATTTAGAGAAAGGTGGACGGTTCACAGTTAGACGCGCGGAGATTGCCGCCGGCGAATGGGAACAGACTGACCTAATAGTTAACATGCGGGGCAAAGTACTTCTGTTCAAGAATCTATCGGTACAACAAAAAGAGCGACGCGCGAATTTCGAACGGCTGCCACCGAATCTATCGATCGCTGATGCTGCGGGCATATTGCTAAAACAGACGCTAGTCGCCTCCAAGCGTTGAACCACCTCAAATTGTGGAGGACACGGTTCGCCGACCTGAGACTTTGCTGCTGCGCATGCAGGACGCTGCCAGACAAGGTCCACAACGGCAGTGATTTATTAGTAAGATGGCAGCCGCCACCGGCGCCGAGAGCTTGCTATTCTGCCTAATTTAGCCCGCATTTTGTAGACTTTATCCATCTGCCATTACCTCAGTGCATGGGGCCTCGGTGTGGTTTCTATCCGCATAAAACCCGATAGACTTTACACAAAGCGTTGGGCAGTCATGTTCAAGCACAGTGAGAGTGCTCTGGCGCGCGTCAGCCAACAGCTCTCGCGTCTAGAGAAGCGCGATTGGGAGCTATGGGTCATTGTGTCGCTCGCCGGAACCTTGGTGAGCGTAGCCTTAGTCACAATGTTGCTGCCTGGGGCCTTCAAGAGCGATACCATCCATTTCGAAATCACTGTCTCGCGTCCGCTTGCGATTGGACTGTTTGTTCTACTTGCGCTACTAAATACCTATCTTGTGACGAAACGCTTTGAAGTTCGGCGGTTGCGGGAGCAGCTAATTTCAAGTTCCTTGCAGAACCAAGTCATCGAACAGCAATCGTTCACAGACCCGCTGACGGAAATCTACAATCGTCGCTCGCTCGACCGCATCGCCGGGCAGTTTATCAGTCAAGCGCGGAGGCGAAAGACCCCGCTGACGTTCCTGATGGTTGATGCCGACAAGTTTAAACAGATCAACACCCGTTTCGGGCACTTGACGGGAGACTTCGTCCTGGCGGAAATTGCTTCAGTCCTGAGAGGCTCGATACGGGGCTCCGATGCAGCCGTTCGTTACGGTGGAGACGAGTTTCTCATCCTGCTTGCCGATACCGCTGTCGAAGGCGCGCGACAAGTCGTCCAACGCATCAATAGCAAGCTCGACGAGTGGAATGGCGCCCGTCATCTCGAAGATTTCGAGGTTAAGCTAAGCATCGGCGCCGCAGAGTGGCGAGATGGCCAGAGTCTGGATGAAGTTCTAGATGGAGCTGACCAAAAAATGTATGCGCAGAAGGATCCTCGCCCAAGTCTTGCCGAATAGCCATTAACGCATGATCCAGTTCACTTACCCGTGGTGTCGTCGGAAGAGCACCTGCCTGGGAACGGCCGTAAGCCCGCGAAGGGGTAGCGGCACTATGGAAAGTACCGCGCACAGCATAAGCAGCAACACAGCGAACAACGCTCTTTGAACGCGGATCTGCAAATCACAATTCCCCTGTACACCTCCGGACTACTCATTTGGAGAGCAGAACCGCGCTTACCTCGACCGTCTGCGCATGTTTCGAGGAGTTGATGAATCGACCTGAATGACGTGCTATGAGATTTGTCCTTTTGCTCATTGAATTGAATGTACCTCCCCCGGCGTTCTTGGAAGCGGCTCATAGGCTTTGGACGAGACAGCTCGCGACCGCCGCTCAAACTTATATAATAGGCCTCTGAAACGGGGGCCCGTCCAGAGTGCGGGGTCGCTTGGTTCTGAGCGTGCGAGTCTTTATCTGCATGGGGTGACAAAAAACCAATCATCAATAGATGTTTTTGCAGAATGGAGAGAGCTATGCGATGGTGCAGCCGCTCGTTGATTCTCGTCGTAGTCACGTTTTTCAAGATGAACCTTTGTGAAGCCCAAACGCGCAGTATTCCTTATCCCAACGCCTTTCAGCACGTGGTCGTAATATTTCAGGAGAATCGCACGCCTGACAATCTTTTCCAAGGTTTGTGCAGTCCCCCTTTTGGGCGTCGTCATTCCTGCAGCACCACGCCGAATTCGCATCAGTACAATATCGCAACCAGCGGATGGGTGGATAAGAATTCGAGCACCGGCTTCACCGATCCACAGCCAGTTCCGCTGGGAAATACCTATGACCTAAGCCATGCTCACATGGCCTTCCTGCGCATGTTTGACGACGGTTTCATGGATGGCGCTGGGAATATTGCTTGCTCTGGCACCTGCTTAAGCCAGCCCCAATTCCGATTTGTCGACAATTCCACCGGCATCCTGAATCCATATCTCGAATTAGCGAAGCAGTACGGCTGGGCTAACTACATGTTTCAAACCAATCAGGGACCAAGCTTTCCTGCTCATCAGTTTGTCTTCGGCGGTACTTCTGCCCCGAGCGCGGATGATGACGCGGCCGGGATTTTCGCTGCCGAGAACATGGGAGGGACCCCTGGACCCGCGGGATGCATAGCGAATGTCGGTACCTTTGTTCGGCTGGTTACTCCTAGCGGAGAGAACCAGACGACCTATCCCTGTTTTGAGCATCAAACACTGGCCGATCTACTGGACGGTGCCGGAGTGACGTGGAAGTATTATGCGCCAGGTGCCGGCTCCATCTGGACCGCTCCCGACGCCATCGCTCACATTTGTGTGCCGGATGCTCCAGCAGGAGGTTCCTGTACAGGTTCAGAATGGGCAACGAATGTTGACCTCAAGCCTGCAAATGTTTTGAAAGATATCGCTAACTGCAATCTTCCACAAGTCAGCTGGGTCATTCCGATCGGCCAAAACTCCGACCATCCCGGCAGCCCGAATACAGTAGGTGGGCCTTCCTGGGTAGCTTCTATCGTAAATGCTATTGGCAACGATAGCGCGTGTGAAGGCGGGCAAGGCTACTGGTCAGATACTGCTATCGTGATCACCTGGGATGATTGGGGCGGATGGTACGACCACGAAACGCCACCGATTCTCGATGGCGATCAAGGCGACTACCAGTATGGATTTCGTGTGCCGCTGATTGTCGTTTCCGCTTTTACTCCCAAAAAGTACATCAACAACGACAGTCCGCATGACTTCGGCAGCATTCTGAGGTTTATTGAGGGAGTGTTCAATATTAGTGAAGGTTCTCTCGGCTTTGCCGACGCTCGAGCGAGCGACGACCTGGCGCCGTTTTTCAGGTTTCACCGTAGGCCGCGTACCTTTCGTACTGTCACGGCCCCGCTCGATGCTAACTTCTTTTTAAACGACACGAGAAAACCTGATCCGCCCGATAACGACTGAATTTGATCCGGTCGCCGGGAGGACACATACCATCGGCGCGGGGAGGTCCGGATGGCAATAACCAGGCCGGACCATTCTCTTTCGCATTCTGGACAGCGAAGACATGCTGCCGGATGGATCCGGGACGGCTCATCGTATAGATATATACGCGGCCCTGGGCTGCCCGAGTCGCGTCCATGTCGAAAGGTGTAATCCGAGATGACGAGTACGCGTCCACACGGCAACCAAGAATGATAGTCGAGACCGGACTCTCTTCTCGGTACGACTGGGAGATAGGGGTGGAATTCGGCCTCTCGTTCGTTGGAACTGCTTAAAGGGTTTATGAATTGCCCGATCGAAGCGACTCGCGAAACCGCAATCGTCAAGTCAGGAGCGTGTCGGACAGGGTACCTACGAAAGCGAGACAAGTGAGCCGCAGCACGTGAATCCCTTGCTGTTCCCTATTTTTTCAACCACCGAACGGAGATCCTGCATTCGCCACGCGTCACCAGCCTCACTCCTCTCTGAGCGCCACGACCGGATCGATTGTGGCCGCGCGACGAGCGGGAAGCCAGCAGGCTAGGGCCGCCGCGAGAGAGACCACGATCAAAGAAACGGTGAGGGAGGCAGCATTCTCCTCTTCCAGGCCGGGGACGGCTTCTCTAAGGACGCGTAGCAAAACCATGGTTAAGCCAAGTCCGATTGCCAGGCCGGCGCAAACTGCGGTGTATCCTTGTCGGCAAATTAATAGGTGTACATTGCCGCGACTTGCTCCCAAAGCCATGCGCACACCAATCTCCTGTGTGCGGCGCGAAACGGAGTA
>JAFAPG010000245.1 GCA_019247235.1 Acidobacteriota bacterium | reverse complement strand
GAAATTACGTCTGGTATTTCTCGGTCTGGACGGCGGTGGGGATCTTTTTCTTCACTCAGGCCGTCATTCAGAAGTTTCTTTCGCGCGAGCCAACCCCATGGCAGCATTACTTAGTTTCCTGGATGGTTGGAGTTTACCTGTGGGCGCTGGTAACCCCAATTGTCCTTTGGTTGGGCCGGCGATTTCCCCTTGAGCGGCGGAACTGGGCGCGGCGAATGGCTATTCATTTGCCGCTCAGCGTGGGTATTTCGTTCACGCAGCTGTTCATCGAAAGCATTCTTCTGTATCACTTGCACGTGTTCCCCAGCCTCATGACCGGATGGTTGCCTACCTTCGTTTTCCTGCTCACCATTGGCTTTCACCAGGGAATTGTCACTTACTTTTTGCTATTGGGTGGCCGGTACGGCTTGGATTATTACCACAAATATTTAGAGCGCGAGAAGCAGGCGTTGCGTCTCGAGCTCAACACCGCGCAACTGAAGACGCAGCTAGCGGATGCGCGGCTGAGCGCACTGAAAATGCAGCTCCAACCGCATTTCTTGTTCAACACCATGAATGCCATTATGGTGCTGGTTCGCCAGCAAAAGAACAAACAAGCGGAGGAAATGTTGGCCCGCTTGGGTGATCTTCTGCGCTGCGTACTCGAGGACGTTGATGCTCAGGAAGTGCCGCTGCGCCGCGAGCTGGAATACTTGCGACTGTATCTATCGATCGAGCAAGTGCGGTTTCCCGATCGGTTGCGGGCGGAAATCTCTGCCGATCAAACCGTTCTTGATGCGGCCGTGCCGCAGATGGGACTGCAACCCATTGTGGAGAATGCAATTCGCCATGGTCTGGGGAAGAGTTCAGCGGCCGGAAGGATTCAAATTGATGCCACGCGGCTGAACCACATGCTCGAAATCAAGGTGAAAGATGACGGCCCCGGGCTTGCGCATCAGCAGGCTAACGAGCGCAATGGCATCGGCCTGGCGAACACTCGCGCCCGTTTACAGCAGCTTTATGGGGATGCCGCGAAATTGAGCGTGGAAAACGGCGAGCTGGGAGGTGTAGTCGTAACCATGGTGCTCCCTTTCCATCTTGCCTCTGGAATTTCCGAACGGGAAGTCATGGAGGTTCATGCGACTACGAACCCTGATCGTGGATGATGAACCCTTGGCGCGCGAGGGCCTGCGCATGTGGCTCGCCGCTGATCCGTATGTGTGCTCGATTCAGGAGGCAAAAGACGGAAGAGAAGCCGTAGCCGCCATCCGCAGTGACCGACCGGACTTGGTCTTTCTGGATGTGCAGATGCCAGAGATGGATGGCTTCTCCGTTGTCGACGAAGTGGGCGCCGAGCGCATGCCAGCGGTAGTATTTGTGACCGCCCATGATCAACACGCCATTCAAGCCTTCGAGATTAATGCGGTTGATTATTTGCTTAAGCCGGTGACCGAAGAAAGATTCACCGAAGCCTTCACGCGAGCGAAAACTCGTCTACAAGCAGGGCCCACGGTCGATAGCAATCGGCAGATCATCGGTCTGCTACAAACCATCGTGTCACCCCGCCGCTACATGAAGCGTGTTGCGGTACGCTCGGTAGGGAAGACCGTGTTCGTGGATGTGGACGAGATCGATTGGATCGAGGCCGCGGAAAATTATGTACAACTTCACTGTGGGAAAACCATCCATCTCTTGCATGTGCCGATGAATACCTTGGAGAAGTCCCTCGATCCGGAGGGGTTCCTGCGTATTCATCGTTCGACGATCGTGAACCTGGGACGTATCAAGGATCTTCAGCCGGGAGTGCACGGAGAATATGTCGTTACCCTGCGAAGCGGTGTGCGCTTGCAATCTGGGCGCACTTATCAGGAAAAGCTGCGGGCCTTAACTGCGAATCCCTTTTGATTCACCTGCTTTTCGTCCATTTCCTTCTCCCGTTCGTCAGCCCGTTCGCGCGGTTCATCACAAATCCCTTTTCGAGGGACGGTACGAAGTCCAGAGTGTCTGCAGAGGAGGGCAGATGAAACGCGAATGTCTCGCAGAGCTTAGCGGCGTTAGCAAGCGCTTTGGAAAAGTCCAGGCGGTTGATGGCTTGGATTTAGAGGTTCGGCCCGGCGAACTGTTGGCTCTTCTCGGACAGAACGGCGCGGGGAAATCGACGGCCATCGCTTTGTTGCTCGGGCTCGAGCGACCCGACTCCGGGTCAGCCGTTCTTTTTGGCCTGTCTCCCCTCGACATCGAAGCCCGCCGCGGGATTGGGGTCATGATGCAGGAAGCGGCGCTAGTGCCCGAGCTGCGCGTGCGGGAACAAATCGAGCTTGTCGCCAGTTATTATCCTGACCCGATGGCGCCGGGCGAGGCTATGCAGCTGACGCACACGGAATCGTTGGCCGAGCGGATCTATGCAAAGCTCTCCCCAGGGCAAAAACGGCAGGTTCAATTTGCCCTGGCGATCTGCGGCCGCCCCAAGCTGTTGTTTCTGGACGAACCCACGGTGGGACTCGACATCCAATCGCGTGAGCTGATGTGGTCGAGCTTGCGCAGGCTCGTGAGTGAAGGGGCATCGATCGTTCTCACGACCCACTATATCGAAGAGGCCGAAGCCCTGGCGGATCGTGTCGTAGTCCTGGCCAAGGGGCGCGAGATTGCTTCCGGCACGGTCAGCGAAATGCGAGCTCTGGTGGTACGCAAGCAGATTTCGTGCTCGAGTACTTTGTCGCTGGATCAGATTCGCACCTGGCCGGACGTAGACAGCGTGCGACGAGACCATAAAGGTTTGCACATCACTGCGGCTAAGGTTGAAGACCTCGTGCGCCGATTGTTGGCTGAGGATGAAGATGTAGAGGACTTAGAAATTCACCGCGCCGGGCTGGCCGAGACTTTCACCGAGCTTACCCAGGAGAGTGTGCAATGACGGCAGCCAGCGCCACAACCTTAAGCAGCGAGTTAAACCCGCAGGTCCAAGTGCCTAGCGACCTGCCGTGGCGTGCCTATTGGACAGAAGCCAAGTACGAAGTTATTCGCGCCTGTCGCGCGCCGGCGTTTGCCATTCCATTTTTCTCTCTCCCCGTCGTCTTCTACGTATTAGTGGGTATTTTTCTCGTGGGCAGCATGAGCCATGGCGATCCGCGAGTCATTCCCACCATGTTTGTCAATTGGGCAACCTTCGGAGTGATGGGCCCAGGCATGTTCGGTTTTGGCATGTTCGTGGCCACGGAGCGAGAACAAGGCTTATTGCGGCTGAAACGCGCTCTGCCGATGCCTACGGCCTCCTATGTTCTGGCCAAAATGGCCATGACGATGATCTTTGGCGCTGCCGTCATGGCCACCCTGATCCTCGCGGCCGTCTTTCTCGCCCATGCGCGAATCACCCTCATGCAATATTTGCTGATCACCGTGATCGACGTCGTAGGTTCGCTATCGTTTTGCGCCATCGGGCTATTCATCGGCAGCCGCGCGTCGGCGAAGAGTGCTCCAGCCTTTGTCAATCTTGCGTATTTGCCTATGATGCACTTGGCAGGATTGTTCTATCCATTGCCGAAATCCATTCAACCGCTGGAATTTATTTCCCCGGCATTTTATCTGAACCAACTGAATCTGCATGTGGCCCGCGCGGCAAGCATCGATGCCCTCGCATTGGCCAGTGGACCTTCGAGCCACGCTCGACCGCTTCTCTGTATCGCCGTGCTGACGATCGTGACCTTATGCTTTGGAATCCTCGCAGCTCGGCGCCTGAAGCGGCTCGGATAAGGGAGAACACGAGTGCGATACATTTTCCTGTTTGCTGTGATTAGCTGCATGCTACATGCGCAAGATGGAGCTCAACTCTATAAGCAGCGTTGTGCCGCCTGCCATGAGGCGCCGAGCGAGCGAGTTCCTTCACTTGCCAGTCTCAAAAAAATGAGTGGCGAGGCGATTTACATTGCACTTACCCATGGAACTATGAAAACGCAGGCCGCGGATCTATCGAGCGCCGAGATCTTCGCCCTCATCCGGTATATCGCTCCAGCCAGCAATGTGTCTTCCGGAGCCCCAAAAGTAACGCCCACTTGCAAGGCAGAATCTACCTTCAGCCGTAGTGCCAGTCTTGGAGAGTGGAGCGGCTGGAGCCCGAACCTGACAAATTCCCGTTTTCAAAGCGCGCTTTCGGCTCGCCTGACCGATACCGAAGTGCCTAAGCTGAAGTTGAAGTGGGCTTTCAACTTAGGCGAGGTTGCCGAAGCGCGTTCTCAGCCGGTCATCGTGGGAGGCCGGGTATTCATTGGCTCAAACACGGGCATGCTGTATTCGCTGGATTCTAATTCCGGATGCACATTTTGGGGATTTCGAGCCGATTCTCCGCTGCGCGGAGGGGTCACGGTTGCTGAGTCAAAGAACCAAGAAGCTGTTTTCTTCGCGGATTCAGGAGCGAACGTGTATGCAGTGAACGCTGAAACCGGCGCATTGATCTGGAAAGTTCGACCCGTGGATCATTTCGCTACCATCGCCACTGCTACGCCCGCCTACTATAACGGCGTCGTCTACCAGCCGTTCTCGTCCTTTGAGGAGGCCATCGCCGCAGATCCGAAATATCAATGTTGTACTTTTCGCGGCACGGTGGTGGCGCTAAATGCCTCAACTGGCGAGCGCCTTTGGCAATTTTTCGCGATCCAAGATGCTCCCAAGGCAACACACATGAGCGCTGCCGGCAGCCAGCAGTTTGGCCCATCTGGGGCCGGCATCTGGTCGAGTCCCACAATCGATGAGCAAGCCGGAGCACTTTATGTCGCGACCGGGGACAACTACTCCGATCCCGCGACCAACACGAGCGATGCTGTTCTAGCCCTCGATCTAAAAACGGGGAACTTGCTTTGGTCCGCTCAGTTAACCACGAACGATGCGTTTAACAATGCGTGCGGCATCCCCATTCCCGGTAACTGCCCGAGTGAGCACGGTGCCGACTCCGATTTTGGACAGCCTCCGATTCTGATTAGTGTTGACCAAGGTAAGCGGGAATTGGTTATTGCGCAAAAGTCTGGCATGGTGCATGCCATTGATCCGGATTCACGGGGCAAGCTTTTGTGGCAGACGCGCGTTGGTCAGGGTGGGCCACTCGGAGGCAGCCAATGGGGCTCGGCATCGGATGGCGACCGGGTGTACGTGGCGATTTCCGACTTGGGCCTCCATGCAGTGCCTGACGCAAAGTCCACCAAAGGATATCGACTCGTGCTCGATCCTACCAAAGGAGGCGGCCTTCACGCCCTTAAGGTCAAGACCGGTGAAGTCATTTGGAGTGCGGCTCGAGTACCTTGTGCGGTTTCAAGGAGTG
>JAFAPG010000189.1 GCA_019247235.1 Acidobacteriota bacterium | reverse complement strand
GGCCGGAAATGGAAAAAGCATTGCAAGCGGGGCCGACCCAACCAAGGCTATCTTTCTTCTCTTTTTTCTTGCCTCACTTCCCCCACCCCGACGATTCTCGTGTCGCTGCGAAATTTTCTGTAGTCGCGATAGCTGAGATCGATTTCTTCATTGAGGTTCTTCAGCAGGGCCACTCGCGCGTCGACCTTGACCTCAACATACTTTGGCAGCCACACTTCGTCGTTCACCCGCGTAGTTTCGATTAAAATGCGCGAGCCCTTGTGGATACGCGCGATAAATAATCCCCAGGAGACGGTGTCGATGCACGCAATGTCGAGCTTCACCCATTGCTTTTCCTGTTTGTCGATCCAGATGCGGAAGCGAAACTTCGGGAGCAGCTTGGCATCTTTGTGATGGGGCTGGAAGTCGGCTCGGGGCTCGGCGTCAACGATGTACGTGTCCCGGCCCTCGACGCGGGCGAGCTCCACAAAGCGGAAGTTATAAGCATCGCTAATATCCTTGACGAACTCGCGATCTTGTTCCCGCTGTTTTTCTTCCTTCTCAAGACGCTTTCGTCGTTCTGCTTGGCTCTCATGCTTACGTCGATCGATGATCTTTTGGATTTTCTCGTCTTCTTTAGCGGCCTCCTTCTCGGCTAGAGGGCGGTCATTTTTCGCGATCAGCCGCTCGACCTGCTCCCCGTAGATCATCATCACCTCTAAGGTTTTCGCTTCGCTTGACCGGAGGGCGCCGTTGCCATCCAGGTGGTGTTGTTCTTGCCTCTCGACATAGGTGTAGTTACGCTGCTTCTTGTTGTTTTCGATGTCTTTGTCGGCCACCTCCTGAATTAAGGCCTTAATCTGCTCGACAGTTAGAGCGCCTGCCCCCATGGGAAGGGGTTCGGCCGTTAAAGGCGATGAATGGCGCTTTAACCGCTCAGCTTCGCCATCTTCATTGGGCGGACCATTTTGTCCTAAACGAGAGACATCTTGCCGAGCGATCGATAGCCCTTGCCCAACCACGAGCGCAAGGAACAATAGAGCCAGCCGCGAGTTCGCCATTTCCCTACTATACGTTTCCCACCGAAATAATTCGTTACCGGCACTCGGAGCTTGGTGTGCTTGGGAATACTTGATCTCGGCTTGGTTCCTTCTTTTATCCGGGAACTCCTCTGTGTACAATCGCTCCGTTTCGTACTCAGTAACAGGTACCATCCAGGGAGGATGTGATGAGACGATCACTCAGAATGTTAGCGGTTACGACGGGACTGCTGGTGTCTTGGACAATCGGACGGCTGCAAGGTCAAATGGAAACCGACAAGTCTATGTTTCTTTCCCCCGATCAGGCCAAGTTCGGTGAAATGCCGCAAACCAACGGACGGGTCTCGATGGCGCCCATTTGGGGGGATGCCAACGCCAGCGCGCACGGAACCTACACCAAATTCATGCCCGGATTCGATGCCGGCATGCACACGCACACCAACGACGTTTGGATTGTAGGAATTAAGGGTGCCTATCTCTATAAGGATGAAGCGGGGGAAAAACGCATTGGCCCAGGCGACTTCTTGCGAGTTCCTGGTGGCCACAAGCACTGGAGTGGGGGAGATAAGAAACAAGGCGCGCTTTTTTATGAAGAGTCCTCGGGCAAGTTCGACCTCATTCCCGCACAATAGGTCAAAGCGAAGACCTATCGCGGCAGGTTCGCTCCCATTAGAAACAGAAGGGGCGGCGAGTGGCAGTTGAACTCGCCGCTTCTTATCTCGCGTTCAGCTAATCATGTCATCGGGTCGAGGATGAGCCTCGGCACGGCTCTCCCCAGCTCTCACCGATAAGGCAAACTGATCATACTTTACATTTCTTCTTCGCCTTCTTACGGTATTGTGCATGCCAACATATTTCACTCCAGAACTGTTTCGTTTTCTCTCCCGGCTGAAACGCAACAATCGTCGTGAATGGTTCCTCGCGCACAGGGACGAATATGAAGCTCACGTGCAGGTTCCCGCTTTGCATTTTATTACCCAGTTTGCCGCGCCTTTACGGCGTCTTACTCCTCACCTGGTGGCCGATCCCCGTCCTTCGCTTGGCTCTCTGTTTCGCATTTACCGCGATACTCGTTTTGCTCTTGATAAGCGTCCTTACAAAACCCATGTCGCAATGCGCTTTTCGCATCGCGGAAAAGATGTTCATTCCCCCGGCTTCTATCTTCACCTTGAACCCGACGGGTGTTTTGCTGCTTCGGGATTGTGGCACCCGGACCAGAGAACTTTATTCAAAGTCCGAACGGCGATTGTTGCACGCTCCGACGAGTGGCGTGCCGTTCGTACGCTGCTGAACTGGGACGATGCCTCCAAACTCAGCCGCCCGCCGCGCGGTTTCGCCCAACCGCACGAGTTTATCGAGGATCTCAAGTTTCGGGATCTGGGCACGTCAATCGAATTTACCCAGGATGAAGTCTGCAGTCCAAGGTTTATGGCGCTTTTTACGGATTCCTGCCGAAAAATGTCTCCGCTCACGGCTTTTCTCAGCCGCGCTCTCGGACTTGAGTTTTGAGGAATGGCGGCGCGACTGGCTTTGTTGCCTGGGTTGGGGAAATTGCACCCCTTATGGGCGACCGCTGGAACTGCCAACCGGTCATCGCCTCGGCCACGTCATGAGAAAATCAATACGTACTCCGCGCCGTCACTCACGTTGTGTCCAATGATTGCAGCCAGCAGGCTTTGAGACTTTTCGCGCCAGTAGGCATAGAGTACGCCAAGAGCAAACGCGTATATCTGTTGACCAAACGCAATTGAGAAATTTTCTGCCCAGAAGCTGCTGAGGTGGGCGAGCGCGAACAATTATCGCCAGAATGACACCTGTCGAGGCTTTCAGCTCGCGGGCACGCTCACCATGAATCGACCTCTCGGCCTGCGAGCCAGGGCTACATGGCACCCGAGGACAATCGCACTGCGCAACCGGTGTGTTACGCAATCCACAAAATTAGAGGGGCATCCAGCTAGACGGATGTATTAAGCGCAGGAGCTCTAAGCGCTCATCACTCACCCGGATTGATCCGAGTCAGCATCCTTGACATCCGAATCCTGGTCGCGATGTCCTAATTGGCCTTGCATGTTGGTATTTCCGCCCTGATTTTGCTTATCCTGCTCCATTGCACCCTTGCTACGGTCTTGATCCTTGGACTTCTCCATTATCGAGCACCCCACGGTCCATTGTAGCCCCTTCACGAGGAGCGGCTTTCGCTCGCGTTGAAGAAAGCTGATCTGCTCACGATTTCGCGGCATGTTCTTGCCCCGCCCTGGCTTACAATCGCAATCCCGCGAAAGGGCGCGACGCCCTCAGTTCGGTCCTTGATCGTGTCGCGCTGCTTGATTCTTGGCCTTATACGGTTTTCAATACGCCCTGGCGAAGACGGCGATCGTATGCGCCTCCTTGCCGGTATAGACGCATTTGCCTTTGCCGCCCGGCTGGTCGATGGGGAGTACGCGGATGGTTGCCTTGGTTTCGTCCTGTATCTTCTCTTCGTCGGCGCGTGAGCCGGCCCACCAGCAGCGCACGAATCCCGCGTCGACCTGGCCCTTGAGTTCGTCATAGTTGTTTGCCTGGAACGTGTGCGCCTCGCGGAACTTGAGCGCGCGCTCATAAAGGCCATGCTGGATGCGATCCATCAGGTTGCTGACGTGCTCAGTCAGTCCCGCCTGAGGAACAAAGCTCTTGGGTTTCTTGCCTTCGGGTACGGAGCCCTCGAGCACGATGCGAGGCGCCAGCGCGACGCTCTCCTTCTGGACATCCTTCGGGCCGACCTCCATGCGAAGCGGTACGCCCTTCAGCTCCCACTCGTTGAACTTGAATCCAGGCGTTAAATGGTCACGGGCATCGAGATAGAACCGGATCTTGCCGCGCCACTCGGCCGTGATCTTATCAATGGCGTCGAGCACGGTCGCCTTTTCGACATCGTTTTTATAGATGGGGACGATCACGACTTGAATGGGGGCAAGCCTCGGGGGCAGCACGAGTCCATCGTCATCGGAGTGCCCCATGATCGTGGCTCCGATGAGGCGTGTCGAAACTCCCCAGGAGGTCGTCCACGCATGCTGCACTTGGTTATTCTTGTCGGCGTAGGTGATCTCGAAAGCTTTGGCGAAGTTTTGACCCAGATTGTGCGAAGTGCCGGCCTGGAGCGCCCGGCCGTCCTGCGTCATCACCTCGATGGCATAGGAGCGCAGCGCCCCGGCGAACTTCTCCTTTTCCGTCTTGATCCCCCGCAGCACGGGAAGCGCCATGTCCTTCTCGGCGAAATCGGCGTACACGTCGTTGAGGATCATCAGGGTTTCGCGCTCGGCATCGTCGTGATCTACGTGGACGGTGTGGCCCTCCTGCCATAGGAATTCGGTCGTGCGCAGGAATGGACGCGTGCGCATCTCCCAGCGCATGACGTTCGCCCACTGGTTGATGAGCAGGGGCAGGTCGCGCCAGGAGCGCACCCATTTCGAGTAAAAGTAGCCGATGATGGTCTCGCTCGTGGGCCGAATTACATACGGCTCCGACAATTCCTGACCGCCGGCCCGAGTGACCTCGGCCACTTCCGGGGCAAACCCTTCCACGTGCTCGGCTTCCTTCATGAGGAACGATTTCGGGATCAACAGCGGGAAGTAGGCGTTAACGTGGCCACTGGCCTTGATGCGTTCGTCAAGGCCGCGCTGAATGGCCTCCCAGAGGGCATAGCCGGTGGGCTTGAAGACGATGCAGCCTCGTACCACCTCGGCGTAATCGGCTAGATCGGCGCCGCGAACAATATCGAGATACCACTGCGCGTAGTCTTTCGCGCGTGGAGTAATACCCTCTTTGGCCATGAGAAAGTGGTGCCCTTTCGATGAGGAATAGGAACCCGCCGCCTCGAGACGAGCTCGTTAGCACGGCGACGATGGAACGGGAAACAATAATTGTAACTGTTCGAGCGATGCACCCCCAGTAGCCTCGGCGTTCGCTCGCAACAGCGACATGCCCGACGGCGCTTCCGATTGCGCCCTGATTGTATAGAGATGATCTTCAAAGACGAAGGTTCTCAGGCTGGCAAGAGAATCGCTTGCGAGGACCAGATGGTTCCTCTCACCAAATCAGCTTCAATCCAAACTGAACCTGCCGCGATGTTGTCGAGGTGCTGGTGATTGCACCCGCTGTGCCAGAAGTTTTCGCGGTAGAGCCGGAAGCGGTAAAGGCAATTAGGTTGGGAGTGTTGAAGTTGGCGCGATTCAGTAGATTGAAGATCTCGGCACGAAACTGAAGAGCAAGCCGCTCATGCAATGTGGTTGTTTTAAAGGCGGAGAAGTCCCAGGTCGCAAGACCTGGACCAATTAAGGTATTTCGGCCGAGGTTGCCGTAGAAGCCACTATTAGGCGGTGGCGCGAGGAAGGCATTGGGATTGAACCACTGTGACGGGCGGCCGAGAATTATCGGGCCGGTGAAATTGGGGTTGATAAACGGCCGTACCGGATTGCGTGTGTCCCCGTTATTCGAAGGATTGTAGCTGAGCTGTGGTGTGAATGGGAACCCTGACTGAATGCTCAGGATGCTGTTCACCGACCAACCGCTGACCAAGATGTCTCGCCAACCCTCCCCACCATTGGCGAGCGACTGGCCCTTGCCAAACGGCAGAGTGTAGACCGCGTTGATCACCCCGATATGGCGTACATCGTAGGTTGCGAGGCCATAATCGGCATGTAGATTGAAAGGATTTGAAACCAGCCCGGGGGCATTGGCGGCAGCGGTAGCATTGACCGAATCGCCGTCATCGAGAGCCTTCGACCAGGTATATACGCCGCGCAGTGAAAGGCCGTAACTAAAGCGGCGATTTGCGTCCACCTGGAGGGCGTGGTAGTTACTCGCACCTAAGGAAAACCATGTCCACGTGTTCGCAATCGTAGGATTCGCCCTTACAGTGGTGGGAACGTAATAGCTGCCGGCGGGTACCGGGCTGCCAGCCAGGGGTGACGGAAACGTGGATGGGTAGGTTGCTGGACAGGGGGAAGCCGGGCAGACCACCGGAAATGGTTCATTCGCGTCCACGCCAATCAATTCATGGTAGCCATGGCTTCCTACATAGCCGAGCGTCAGCGACATATCGGGCGTGATCTCCTGCTCGAGCCGCAGCGACCAAGAGATCAAGGTCGGGGTCTTCATGTCCGGTTGCACCCCGCCAGGCACCAGCTTCGCGCCCGTCGGACGAGGGGCGGCGGGATCGATCGGCAACGATGAAACTGCAAATGGAGTCGTCGCGCTTCCCACACTATAGACAGGGTTGAACGGGGCATTCTGATCAGCACGGTAACCCAGCGCGTCTTCAAGATCGTTGTACATTCCGAAGCCCGCGCGAATTACACTCTTGTACGTCAACGGACTCCATGCGATCCCGATGCGCGGTTGGGGCAAGAACTTTGCGTGGTTGGTAGTGAAGAAAGAACTGCCAACCTGGGGAGAATTTGCGATCACAGCGTTCGGGAACGTGTAATTGGCTGCGCGCCCATGAGCCTCATTCCAACCCGTGGTGAACTCATCACGCAGGCCCAGCGCGAGATCTAGACGCGGCGAGATGCGAATGGTGTCTCCCACATACCAAGCCCCAAACAACGAACGCCAATTCATCTCCGTGGGAGATGGATCCCAGAGAAAACTCGACATGCTTCCCTGGAGGAAATTGCTCAGACTGGAGAAGGTGGCTTGGCCGTATTGGCT
>JAFAPG010000154.1 GCA_019247235.1 Acidobacteriota bacterium | reverse complement strand
TTCGCCTCAATGAGTGTGCTGGCGTGGTTCAGGGGGGTGATGCGGACCGCTCCGGACGAAGTCGTGAACACTTGGGTCTGATTGTCGGCGGACGAAAAAGAAGCCAAAAAGAAAACAAAGCAGGCGACGCGCAGCAAGTTCATGGTTGGACCTCAGAGATAGCTACAGCTCCAGAAATGATAATGGGTCATCGCCGAGTTGTGGGTGGAATCTCGAAATTTGCCAACCATCGACAAACGATCGAATGACTCGATCCTGCGCGGCTGGTGAACTACTTTGCGGTAGGGCACTCCTATCGGTGCTTTTCGTTAACTCAAAACTGGGTGGAAAAGAAGGTACGCACATAAATAGGCGTGCCCCACAACGACGAGAACTCTCCTCGAACGATGGATTACGGGCAACTATCCAAACATCCCGACATGACGCGACTGAGCCTGGCAAATAGCGAATGAATGGACTTCGTCAACGCTTGAAAGTGCTGTTTTCATTCTCCTGAGGTCGTCGCTCGACGCTATTGCTTGCGGCGTACAGTTATTATCTCTGATAAATTCGTTGTACCAGTTGGTTTCCCAAGTTTTGCCGTCATCGGCAGAGAACGCCTGCTCCCACTTTGCGACAACCTCCAAACCTTTGGGGTTCAACGCTTGCTCCCACTTCTCCGCAACCTGGGAACCCTTGGGGTTCACCGTCCAGGTGTAGCGGACCACAATCGGTACGCCGTTGAAGGTATCGTGTCCCTCGAATGTGCCTACGTTGCCGTCAAACTTGCCGATCACGGGTGGTTGAATCACGCCGTCCGAGAATGTATTGTCAACCCAGTAGATACGCCAAAGACCTGACTTGCCATCGTAGGTGCGAACGGTCACCCCCACGAAGTCCTTCCAGTAGCTAGCCTTCCAGTAATCAATATCGCCGATGCCCCCAGGCAGAGGGCTTCCTTCGTCACAGGTGACGAAATCTCTCCATTCGTGGGACCCTGCCAGACGCTTATTCAGACGATGGTTGGGCATCCTCCACCTGCCGTAAATGAAATCAAAGTCGTGAGAGCCGTCCGAGACCCTTGCTGGCGGAGCAGGGCGCAGATGATTGGATTGAGCTACAGACCTGGGTGCTCTAAAGGCGATGGTGGTGAGTGCAAACATAGTAACCAAAGCGACAGTAGTGAATATTTTGAAGCGCACTGGTCCTCCGCGTCGGTAATATCGTGCTTCGATTCTGCATCGAAGTTCAAGCATAACTAACAGGAGTATTACTATGCTAAACGCCAAAAAGGAAGCCCGTGTGTCCGGGAGTGGAACCTTTCGGTTTGTTCTCAGGATATGGGCTGTGGATTATTGAGCCGTCGCATCGTAACGCGCGACTACGATGCCGGTTGGAAGAGCCCTTGTCTCAAGCAGCTGTAGTGCTTGTTGTTCGCCCTCTCGAAAGAGCAGCTTTCCCGAGCCTACTAGGAGCGGGAAAATAGAAATCCTGATCTCATCAATGAGTCCATTTTTTAATAGAGTCTGCGAGCGGAGACCGTAGCCGTATATGGCGAGTTCGCCATCGACTTCTTCCTTTAGTTGCTGACCTCACGAACGACATCACCTCTGACGACCGAGCAATTATTCCAGTTTGCCTGTTCTAAGGTCGACGAAAAAACCCACTTGCGGATTCCGTTAATCGCGTTAGCGAATTCTCCCTGTTTAGACGCCCAATCGCGCGAAAGCAATCCATAGGTATTCCGCCCCATCAGCATAGCCTTGCTACGGGAGAGGCGCTCTAGAGCACCTTTTGGAAATCAACATCTAAAAAGCCGCCAACCCACTTTGCTGGGTCTTCAATGACACCGTCGAGAGATACCAACGTCGATTCGATAATGTTCGCCAAATGGTTGTTGACCTAAGACTTTCGAGGGCGCCTGGGCCGCGCCTCTGTTGCTGCTGCTGTGGCCACGATCTCCTTACAAGATCGAACGGCACTGGGATGGAACGTTATCTGCTCAATCTGAAACTAGTCTAATGCGGCCGGAACGTCTTCCCGGTCTCCAGCAGAGTCTTCAATCGAGAAAGAATCCGTGGCCATCCATCCGCATTCTGCGCATACGCCGGATCGTTCTCCGCCCACTGATCATTCGTCACTACAACCTTCACCGCCTCCGTCTCCGGAGTTAGCTCCAGCTTCACTCTCGACATCACTGCCCCGTCGCCCATGCCGAACCTGTACTCGAGCAGTTTCGGTGCCTCCGCCCGCAGCACCTCACCCGTCACATACCGTAGCTGTTTGCCATCCTTACCCGGCCCGGACCAGATCATCCGCCCGCCAGGCTTCAGGTCCACCTCGAAGTCCGCGCCCATGAAGATTTTCTGGTTCGCCTCCTTCGAAACGAACCCATCCCAAACCTTCTCCACGGGAGCGGCGATGTAATACGTAAAAATCAGTGGTCCCTTCCCCATACCAATCCTCCAGGCACTGATCGCAGACTGCCCAGCGCCTGCCCGAGACTCTAACAAACGGCTTAGTGAAAGACCAGCAGACCGTCAGGTTCTTCGTTTCCACTTAAAGGGTTTTATCGGTCCTCGGCTGGATCGTGGTCTCGATAATCTTCCCGCGGCGTTCCCTTGGAATTTGGATAGACTTTCTATTGACGATCCATATTAGTGTAATACAATTATTAGACAGCTATGAATTCGATCAAGTCAGTGAGTTAAGAGCCTTGGGACAGCAAAACAGAGAGAAGAGAGTAGGACGGCCAAAGCTGCCAAAGGGAGAAGCCAAGGGCCGTATTGTGCCGGTGCGCTTCACGGGCGAAGATCTGAAGGCAATGGCAGCAGCGGCGAAAGCCAGCAAACAAACGCTCTCAGAATGGATACGGCGGACGATTCATGGTACGTTGCAATGAGGTTTCAAGTCGGGACACTCCTCAACTTCGGATGCGGTTTGTCCCGCGCGGCATCGTGCCATATGAAAGTTATGACCAAGAAGAGATGCAGAGAAAACTTTTTAATGTTCGCAGAGGGGGCAAAGGTTTGCGATCCGATCTCGAATTGAGCAATATTAATTGCGCGTCTGCGAATGAAGCAATTGCTTCTAATCCGATTCAAGTCTCTGTGGTCATTCCCTGTCTTAATGAGGCTAATTCGATCGGCATTTGCGTGGATAAAGCATTGGCAGCTTTCAAAGCTGGGGGAATTCGTGGAGAGGTAATTGTCTCGGATAACGGTTCAACGGATGGATCCATCGACATCGCTCAGAAGCATGGCGCTCGCGTTGTTCACGCGACCACGCAGGGCTATGGCAGCGCACTTCGCAAAGGAATTGAGGCGGCCCAAGGCGAATTCATTATTATGGGCGATGCCGACGACAGCTATGATTTCGCGGAGATACCCAAGTTCGTGGAGAAATGGAAAGCAGGATCGCAGTTCGTAATGGGCAACCGTTTCCGGGGCGGCATCGAACCCGGGGCCATGCCGCGACTGCATCAGCTATTCGGCAACCCCTTTCTTACGGCGGTAGTGAATCGCTTTTTTGGTGCGGGTGTCGGAGATGCCTATTGCGGTATGCGCGGCTTTAGTAAACAGGTCTGTAAAGAGATTGATCCGCAGACGAGCGGAATGGAGTTTGCGCTCGAGCTGGTGATCAAAGCCTCCAAAATGGGGATCAATATCACGGAAGTTCCAATCACCTTATGGCCTGACAAACGGGGACGTCGCCCGCACCTGAGGACTTTTCACGATGGCTGGCGCAGTCTGCGTTTTATGCTGCTCTATGCTCCGAACTGGCTGTTCCTA
>JAFAPG010000727.1 GCA_019247235.1 Acidobacteriota bacterium | reverse complement strand
CGGGCACGGTGTGGATCAATTGCTACAACGTCTTCGACTCGGCTCTGCCCTTCGGAGGATACAAACAATCAGGGTGGGGACGCGAGTGGGGCAAAGCGGCCTTAGATTTGTACACGGAAACAAAGTCCATTTGCGCGCAGATTTGACTCCGGCTTGCGTCATGAGGCATAGGCGCGTGGCGCTGAGCGTAGAGATCAGGCCGGGCGAACTCCATAGTGTCGGTCTCGACCGCCGACCCCATGGTCAGCAAAGAGGATCTTCGCGAAGGACGCCATTGACGAGACCGCCAAGATCAGAACGAACCGTCTGCATTTAGTATGATCGGAACCTTCCTCTTTTCATGCACCTTCAGTCTCTGAAACTACTACCGTTAACGGGCCTCCTCGGCCTGCTGCCGATTCTTACGTTCATGACTGAGGGGTGCGCTCGGAAGGGAATAACCGCCAAGTTGGCCGATGTCAGCGAGTCTCGGATAATTAACGCGGACCGCGAACCAGGAAATTGGATGAGCTATGGGCGTACGTATGAAGAGCAGCGATTCAGCCCGCTCCGGCAGATTCATGATGGCAATGCGTCGCGGCTCAGGCTGGCGTGGTTTTATGACCTTGACACCAGTCGTGGGCAGGAAGCCACGCCTATCATTGTCGACGGCATCATGTATTTCACCAGTGCATGGAGCAAAGTCTTCGCTCTCAATGCTGCGACCGGCGCGCTTCTATGGTCCTATGATCCCAAGGTTCCGGGTAGGTGGGGGGTCAATGCTTGTTGTGATGTCGTCAACCGTGGAGTTGCGGCATGGAACGGCAAGATCTTCTTCGGAACCTTGGACGGGCGGCTCATCGCGCTTGATGCTGCTAGCGGTCGGCGTATTTGGGAAACTCTCACCGTGGACCGTAACTTTCGCTATTCGATCACCGGCGCTCCACGAGTGGCAAAAGCGAAAGTCATAATCGGTAACAGCGGCGGCGAATTCGGAGTTCGCGGCTATGTGTCTGCCTATGACGCCGAAACCGGCCACCTGGTATGGCGCTTTTACACCGTACCCGGAGATCCATCGAAACCATTCGAAAGCCCCATTCTTCGCAGAGCTGCGTCTACTTGGAACGGCCAGTGGTGGAAGCTTGGCGGTGGCGGCACTGTCTGGAACGCCATTGTCTATGATCCGGAACTCGAGCAGCTGTATATCGGCACCGGCAATGGTACTCCTTGGAGCGAAAGATTTCGCAGCCCTGAAGGTGGCGACAATCTTCTTACCTGTTCAATCGTCGCCCTGAAAGTGGAAAGCGGGGAGTACGTTTGGCACTATCAACAGAATCCGGGCGATGTTTGGGATTTCGACTCCGATGAGGACATCATTCTCGCCGATCTCACCATTAATAATCGGCCTCGCAAGGTTCTCATGCAAGCGCCCAAGAACGGCATATTCTATGTTGTTGATCGCACGAACGGCACACTTATCTCGGCAGAGCCTTACACCTTCATTAATTGGGCGACGGGTGTTGACCTGAGGACGGGTCGGCCGGCTGAAAGCGCGGCCGCAAGGTACCAGGGACCCGATCCGACACCGATCGTGCCCGGCCCGCTCGGGGCGCACAGTTGGCAGCCTATGTCCTACAGTCCGCTCACCCATCTAGCCTATATACCCGTGAACGATGTGGGCTTCAAGTACAAGCAGGCGGGGAGCTTTGAGGCTCGCCAGCTTGCGCCCAATTACGGAATTGATGTGATCGCGGCCGGTATGCCACAGAAACCGGAGATAAAGAAGGCGATCTTGGCCGGGGTAAAAGGAAAGCTGCTGGCATGGAATCCCCTGGAGCAAAGGGCCGCGTGGACGGTAGAACGCGCGGGGCCATGGAATGGCGGCACGCTGGTGACGGCGGGAAATTTGTTGTTCGAGGGGACGGCCAGCGGCAATTTTGAAGCCTATCGGGCCGACAATGGCGAGAAGCTCTGGTCGTTCGCGGCCCAGACGGGAGTGATGGCAGGTCCGGTGACATTTGAAGCCGGAGGCGAACAATACGTGGCGGTGCTCGCCGGATGGGGCGGGGTGTTTCCCTTAGCTGCAGGTGAGGTTTCATTTGCCTCCGGACGAGTGGCCAATATCAGCCGCATGCTGGCTTTCAAAATTGACGGTTCGGCCACCTTGCCGCCACTCACCCCGGTAGAAGAAGCGCGCATCACCCCACTCGCAAACCCGGCCAATTCGGTGATCATTCACAAAGGCGAGCGCCTATTTCAGAGCTATTGTGCCGTGTGCCATGGCGACGTAGCCGTAAGCGGAGGTGTGCTGCCGGATTTGCGGCGTAGCAGTGCGCTCACCAGCGACACCTGGTTCAAGGTTGTTCTTGGCGGGCTGCTGGAAGCTCAGGGAATGGTCTCATTTGCGAAGGAACTTTCCCCGCAGGATGCCGCCGCTATCCGCTCATATGTAATCTCTCGCCGGAATCAGGACGCGCATTACGACCATTCGCAGGGAGTCCAAGGGCGCCCGTGAAGCTAACCTTTGGCACAAAAAGAGAGATCCCTGGCTCAGCATCCACTGCTTGTCCAGGAGTTGGTAGCTCGCTAAGGTCGCATCGTGGCGCCGCCGCTCTCCTGGCCCTCGCCGCGAAGCGAGCGACAAAGCCGGCGCACGTGATTGCATTAGGGCAACCGTCTAAAGTATTCTCGAGCACGAAAAATATTGATGAACCTTGGCACCGTCAGCTCGGGAGTTGTCGAATCGCGCGTTTCCACTCGCTTTGATCGGCGATTGGCGCGCATCTTAGATCATGCCACCGCTATTTTCTGCGAGAAAGGTTATGAAAGGGCATCCATGCGAGATTTGTCTCGCGCCTGTGGTATGTCACTGGCCGGTCTTTACTATTATTTCGAATCCAAACAGAGACTTCTATACCTGGTCGAGCGCGAATCGTTTGAACGAGTGATGGACTTATTAAGTGAGCGATTAAACGGAGTTGCAGACCCGGAAGCGCGAGTTCGTGTTTTTATCCAAAACCACGTGGAGTTCTTTCTCGCCCGTCCCAAGGTCATGAAAGTACTCTCACACGAGGACGATGTTTTAGAAGGAGAACTAGGCACGGAAATCGCGGCTATCAAACGGAGCTACTATCGCGCCTGCGCAGACCTTGTCGAATGCTTAAAACTGGACAGAAACCAACGGTTTAATTCCCGTAATGCGGTCATGGCTTTGTTTGGGATGATTAATTGGCTCTACACGTGGTACAACCCGACGGTGGACGGCAGTCCTGCCGTGCTGGCACAAGACTTTGCCGATATATTCTTGCGGGGCGTCTACTCCGGAACCTGACTTGATTACTGACTGCCACATTCATATTCAGCCGCTTGAGATGCTGCGCCCTGATGCTCTGGAGTTAATCAAGAAGAACCGTTCCAATTTCGCTCAGATAGAAGAATTTTCTCGCCGGCCGAAATCATTTCTTAAGCATCTTGATCACTCCGGTGTAGATCGTGCTGTGCTCATCAATTATGTAGCGCCCGAAGTGATTGGCTTTACCTCAGGGGTCAACCAGTTTGTTGCCGATTATGTGAAAGAAGATCCAGCGCGACTGATTTCTTGTGGGGGCCTGCATCCGCGACATTCTCCCCACCTCCAGGCTGACCTCGAACAGATCTTGCGGCTAAAGATTCGCCTCATCAAGATTCATCCCCCTCATCAGCTGCTATTTCCTAACGACTATCTCAACGGCGTGAAGGAGCTGGAGCTGATTTATCGTGCTGCTGAGAGGAATGGAATTCCTGTGATGTTTCACACCGGGACGTCAATTTTTGCCGGCGCGCGTAACCGCTTCGGAGATCCCATTCACGTTGACGACGTAGCGGTGGATTTTCCTCGACTGAAAATTATCCTCGCCCATGGAGGTCGACCGCTGTGGATGGACACCAGTTTCTTTCTGCTCAGGCGCCATGCCAATGTTTTCCTGGACATCAGCGGTATACCCCCGAAGTCGTTGCTGAGGTATTTTCCTCGGCTGGATGAAATAGCCGGACAAACATTGTTTGGAACCGATTGGCCCGGACCCGGTGTTCCCGATATTAAAAAGAACCTTGCCGATTTTCGTGCTTTGCCGTTGCCCGAAGAGAACAAGGAGAAAATCCTGTCGCACACGGCACTCAGGATATGGCCGTCTTGAAAGACGACGGTGGGTTCGCCGACCTTTCCTGGATGAGCGTCGATCGAGAGGCTAGGCCACGGGCACAGCCTTGTCGCCAACGAGCTCTGATTTCATTGCGGTTGTTACCCGGTGAGCGCGAAGATGACCGACGGGAGTACCATAGCGCGCCCGGTGCTTGGTTCCCCAGGCAGACATTAATTTGAGGATGGGCTTCAAGGTCTCCCCGTGCTTGGTCAATGAGTATTCAACTTTGGGTGGCACGACCGCGTAGACCTCGCGATGAATAATGCCATCCCGTTCTAGTTCGCGCAAATGCTGTGTCAGCATTTTTTTGGTCATACCCGGAATTAACTTCTGCAGTTCACCAAAGCGCCGTGTTCCGGTTTCCAGGTAGAACAAGATCAGTGGTTTCCACTTGCCGCCGATGATGTCAGCCGTCAACTTCACTGGGCAATAGTATTCTTCCACCTTAGCCTCCTTTGGGCCACCAGGTTACATAAAGGTGCCTACTGGCAATAAAGATACTTTAGCCTAAAATCGCCCCCAGGCCTAGGGTTTTCCCGGTCCGCAGATGGCTTCAAGGGTGGGGTTGCCGGGATGCGCTGCGACCGCGGAGAAAAATTGAAACGAGAGGAGTGAAGTGTTTTGGCTGACTTTATCTCTCCCGCTTTGAGATAGTCAGTCTCAGCTGTCCTTCGCGTTTATGGCGAGTCAACGACCCGTGGTAGTTTACGGTGCCAGCGGCTATTCCGGCCGCTTGGTGGCAGAATTTTTGCGCGAGTATAACGTTCCTTTTATCGCTGCCGGACGGAACCGGCGCAGACTCGAAGAGGTGATGGACAAAGTTCCCGGCATTGAGACCGCGGACTATGAGATTGTCGAGACCGAAGGCAGGACGGATGATCTCGTCCGATTGTTTGCCGGTGCTAAGGTGGTGTGCAATACGGTTGGTCCCTTCATCTATCAGGGGCCCGCGGTAGTAGCGGCTGCCTTAGAGGCTGGATGTCACTATCTGGACATTAGCGGCGAGCAGACTTGGGTGCGCACGGTTGCCGAAACTTGGGGTGACAAGTTTGCTCAGCGTCAGCTGCTGGTTGCCCCGTCGACGGCGTTCATGTCGGCTTCAAGCGATGCCGCCATTCGCCTTTGCCTGGACGCCGCCGCGGTCGACACCATCGAGACGCTCACGATGTTTAAGGGTATTCCGACCATCGGATCAACCCAGACCATTTTTGCCGTGATTCAAACAGAGGCAAACTATCTGGAGCAAAATCGTTACAAGCCTTGGCCTCGGGCGGTCCGCTACGATGTCACCATTCCCGGACAGGTTCAAAGCCATCTGGCGCTGGCCTGGGGTGGCTTTGCCCAGCCGGTCTGGTTTAAACACGATCCCAGGATTGCCAATCTGCGCTCTCTCGGAGGATTGCTCGACCGTCAGATCATGGAAGGCGTGGCCGCTACAGAAAAACTCTTCGAGGAAGAAATTCGCCCCTTGCCCAGAGAGCAAAAGGAAAAGCGATTATCGGAGATGGCGAGCGCAGTGCAGGGAAGTATGCCGCCGCGAGAAAATCCGCGTGAGCAGCGTACCATCGACGTAGTTGCCGGTCGCGGAGCCACTGAACTAATCCAGTGCGTGGTCGTGGGGACGTGCTGTTATCGCCAGACTGGATTAATACAGGCCTTTGCCGCTTACAACCTGGTTTGCGGGCCGCCGCGAAAAGTAGGTATGGCGTCGGCCGGAGAAGCTTTTGGGCATCGGGAACTGCTGCGCACTCTCGAGACTCACGGGTTGGCCAAAGCCAAGCTGTATTGATAATCGAGCTGTTCCATGCGGGCTATTGACTATATTGAGAAAGCCATCGCGGTGCACGCCGACCGAGTGGCCCTCATCGACGGTGATCTAAGAATTACATATCGCGAGCTTGGCACCCAAGTTCGTCAAATTGCACAAGGCATGCGTGCCTTAGGCCTCGAGGGGGAGCAAACCGCCGGTATCTACTCGCATAATCATGCGCGAGTTCTGCTTAGCATGTTAGGGATTATGCAGGCGGGCGCGGTATGGGTTCCGATCAACTATCGCAACGCGCTCGAAGCAAATATTGAGTACATGAAGTATGCCGACCTGGTCTGGCTGTTTTACCACAGTGAGTTTCGCGAGACGGTGGCGGAAATCAAGTCTCATGTGACCTCACTCAAACATTGCATCTGCCTCGACGGCGACGATGGTGACCACCCCTCATTCGATACCTTGATGAAGCTGGGAGAGCAAGGTGACGATTACGATTGGGGAGACCCTTACGGCAACATCGATCGGCTGGTCGGGTTAGTGCCGACCGGAGGCACGACTGGTCCGGCCAAGGGAGTTCAGGTGACCAGCCTGGCCTGGGGGACGATGACCGAGCTGGCATTCCAGCACT
>JAFAPG010000721.1 GCA_019247235.1 Acidobacteriota bacterium | reverse complement strand
GCGCTGCTCGATCCGCAGGGAGATCTGGGGCGGCTCTATTCGGCAAAAACCACTCCGCACATGTTTGTGATCAGTGCCTCCGGAATTCTGTTGTATGACGGCGCCATTGATAATAAGCCCACAACTGAGCAGTCCGATATTGCGGGCGCCGAAAACTACGTCACCGCCGCCTTAGAGGAGGCATTGAGCGGACAGCCGGTAGCTAAGGCGACAACACGCCCTTATGGATGTTCGGTAAAGTACTTGCGCTGAGATCGCCTGGACCTCGGCTAGGCCGCGAACCGCGCAAGCACGAACGCGATGGCGATCGCGGCGCTCTGGGCAGCCGCAGATTAAGAAATAAGTATCCCCGCGATTGAAGCTGACATTAGGTTTGCCATTGTCCCCGCCAACATAGCTTTTAAACCAAGACGCGCGAGATCGCTTCTCCGGTTAGGAGCGAGTGCCCCTATGCCTCCGATCTGAATACCAATAGAGCTGAAGTTGGCGAAACCGCACAAGGCGAATGTAGCAATGGTAAAGGAGCGAGGAGCGAGGGTGTCCTTGATCGAGCCCAGCTTGACGAAGGCTACGAACTCATTGAGGGTCATGCGGGTACCCAATAAATTTCCGATGCTGGCGGCATCGTGCCAGGGAATTCCGATCAACCAGGCAACAGGGGAGAGAATCCATCCGAATACCTGCTCAAGACTGTAAGGAAACCAGAATATATGCAGATGCATCCAGCCCATGACGGCATTGACCAGCGCCAGTAGCGCCAAAAAAGTGATCAGCATAGCAGCAACATTCAACGCCAACTGCAGCCCGTCAAGCGTCCCTCGGGCGATTGCTCCTAAGATGTTGGACTCCTTCTCAAGATGCGGCATTTCGACGCGCCCCGCGGTCAGGGGCTTTGCGGTTTCTGGCACCAACATCTTGGCAATCAGGAGTGTGCCCGGCGCGGTCATGATCACGGCGGTAAGTAGGTGTTTGGCTTCGGCGCCCCCGACACGCATGTAGGCGGCCATCATACCTCCAGAAATGTGAGCCATACCGCTGGTCATGACCGTCATGAGTTCGGATTGGGTGAGCTCAGGAAGAAAGGGACGGATGGTCAAGGGAGCTTCCGTTTGTCCCATGAAAATGCTAGCTGCCAAATTGAGCGACTCCGCGCCACTGGCGCCCATAACCGCGGTCATCACCCATGCCCCGGCACGAATAATTAACTGCATGATGCCTAGGTGATAGAGAACGGCAAAAAAGGCAGCAATAAAGATGATCGTGGGCAGCACCTGGAAGGCGAAAATTAACCCGAGCGAGGACTGTTGCCGACCCAGCTCTCCGAAAACAAATGAGGAGCCAGCAAAAGAGAAATCGAGGAGGCGCTTGGCATCGTCACCCGCTCGTTGAAATAACCATTCGCCGGTTCGGACACGAAGCACGAACACGGCTAATACAAACTGCAACCCTAACCCCCAGGCAACCGTCTTCAGGCGAATGGCGCGTCGATTTGTAGAAAAGGCAAACGCCAGGGCTAACATGGTCAACAAGCCCAGCAAGCCTGTAAATCGTCCCATTAAGTCTCTCCCCGCCCGCCGATCACGCGATGGATCAACCGCCTGCCTTCTGGCGCGGCCGTGTCTGCGATCACGAAACTTCTCTCGGCCAAGGCCGCGGCTTCGTCGGCTTGAACCTCGGAATTGTAATGCAAGGTGCAAAGCGGCTCCCCGGATATAACGGCATCGCCAACTTTGCGCTGCAGCACAATACCAACCGAGGGATCAATTGAGTCTTCCTTTTTCTTTCGACCCCCACCGAGAATTACTGAAGCGATCCCAAGCGAGCGACAATCCATGGCGGCAATGAATCCGCTTTGCGGGCTGAGCACGGCGCGGGTGTGCCTGGACCGGGGCAGCAGGGAAGTATCGTCCAACGCTCGCCGCCGGCCGCCCTGTAATTCGACCATTTGCCCGAAGGTTTCAAGCGCCTGGCCCGAGCGAATGAGTTCGATTGCTTTTGATCTTCCTTGCTCGAGCGTTGCTGCCGCTTCCCCCACATAAAACATCCAGGCAGCCAGTTCAAGAGATAGTTCTCGCAGGTCCTCAGGTCCCGCTCCGCGCAGAAGCTCGAGCGCTTCTTCGACTTCGAGCGAATTTCCTATCCGCTGTCCGAGCGGCTGATCCATGTTGGTGATCAACGCGACCACCTTTGTTCCCAACCGCTCGCCGGTTTCGACCATTAACTCGGCCAAGAACGATGCGTCAGACTCTTGTTTCATGAAAGCGCCGGAGCCTGTCTTGACGTCGAGGACCAGGGCATTGATTCCTTCCGCCATCTTCTTGCTCATAATAGAGGCGCAGATCAGGTAAGGGCTCTCAACCGTTGCTGTAACGTCGCGTAAGGCATACAACTTACGGTCGGCGGGAGCGATTTCCTGGGTTTGCCCAATCATGGCGCAGCCGCATGCGCTGAGAACGCTGCGAAATTGAGCGACCGTCAAATTGACATTGAACCCCGGAATGGACTCAAGCTTGTCGAGCGTCCCTCCGGTATGGCCTAGGCCGCGTCCACTGATCATGGGAACCATCAGTCCCCCGGCTGCGGCCAGAGGAGCAAGCACGAGCGAGGTTTTGTCCCCCACACCCCCGGTTGAGTGTTTGTCAACTTTACGATGAGGAAACCCGGATAGGTCCAGCACTTCTCCCGAACGCAGCATGGCATGGCTCAGTGCCGAGGTCTCCTGGCGGGTCATTCCGCGCAGCACGAGCGCCATCAGCCAAGCTGAAGCCTGATAATCGGGAATCTCGCCACGAGTGTAGCTATCAATAAAATATTCGATCTCTTCTCTAGCCAGCTCCTGTCCGTCGCGCTTCT
>JAFAPG010000125.1 GCA_019247235.1 Acidobacteriota bacterium | reverse complement strand
TTTTCGAAGGGGAGATCTTGGTGTTCGTATGCACCCAGGGTGGTCTCCTTGACCTCGGCCAACACATCATCAAAATTCACGCCAGCAGAAAACTGAGTGCGCAATACCAGAGTGTTAGTAAATAAACCGATGATTTCTTCGATCTCTGCCCGGTTGCGATTGGCGATAGGCGTGCCAACCACAATGTCATTCTGGTTACTGTATCGCCACAGGAGGGTTTGAAATCCCGCCAGCAGAGTCATGAAGGGGGTTACCCCCCGCTCATGGCTGAACGACTTTAATTGCTCGGTTAACTGCGACGAAATTCTGATCGGCAGTTTGGCTCCGTCAAAAGTCTGAGTCAAGGGCCGGGAACGGGAAACGGGCAGATCCAGTCGACTGGGAATTCCTGCTAATCGTTCCCTCCAGTAGGAGACATGCTTCTCGAGCACGGCGCCTTGGAAGCGCTTGCGTTGCCACACCGCGTAGTCTGCATACTGGAGTTTGGGTGGGGCAAGAGTCGGGGGCTGCCCAGAGCAGTACGCATCGTAGGCCGCAGCCAGTTCGCCTACCAAGATACGTCGCGACCACCCGTCGAAGATGATGTGGTGCAACGTGAGCAGTAAAACGTGATCGTCGGCTGCCAAGCGTAGCAGCTGGGCTCGGACGAGGGGGCCCAGTTCGAGATCAAGCGGTAGGTGCGCCTCCTGGCGCGCGCGTTCGAATACCTCCTGTTCCCGATCGACCGATTGACTCAGGTCAGATAGCGGCAAAGAAATGCTCATCGCCCCGTGCACCACTTGACTTGGCATGCCATTTTGCCAAGCGAAGGTGGTGCGCAGGATCTCATGGCGTTTCACCACTTCATTGAGGCTTGCCTGAAGAGCGGCGATATTCAGAGGGCCCCGGAGGCGCAATGCCCAGGGAATCAGATAGGAAGTGCCGCCAGGTTGTAACTTTTCAAGGAACCATAGTCTCTGTTGAGCAAAACTCGTAGGAAAGACGTACTTTGGTGTGTTCTCCTCCACCAACAGGCTAGAATTGTTTCCCACAGTCTCCAAACTTTTCACCTATGTACAGCGCACGGGGAGGGAACTCAGGGGATTCTATTGTAAGCACAATGAAATACATTCTCAACCAATTCTTGTCGTACTAGCCCTAAAAGACTAGATGCGGTAAGCTTCCCGGGCCACGGGCTCGATACCTATTTCCTCCTTCCTCCCAGCCATTTCTTGAGCCTGTCCAATGACTTCCGCCAGAGCTGAAATTGTTGGGGATTCGAAGATCAGGCGCATTGGGATTTCTACTGGGAAACGCTCGCGTATGCGAGAAATCACTTGGGTGGCGAGCAGGGAATGCCCACCCAGCTCGAAGAAATTATCTTCCCTTCCAATTTTGCCCGGATCTCGGCGCAAAACTTCGGCCCAAATCGAAGCCAAGGTTCGCTCCGTGTCTGTGGCCGGGGATACGTAGACTCGTACCTGGTTCCGTTGGTGGGGATCGGGAAGCGCTTGGCGGTCGATTTTACCGTTGGAGGTTAAGGGGAGTTTTGCCAGAATTTCGATCGCCTCGGGCACCATGTAGTCTGGTAAGTGCTGCTTGAGATATGCGCGTAGCTGTTCACCATTGGTGTTGTCTGCGCTGACTTGCAAATGATTCATAACTACATAGCCGAGCAGTCGCACCTCGCTATTAATCCCAGCGGCAATCACCACCGCTTGCTTGACCGCTTGGTGGGTTCGCAAGGCGGCTTCAATTTCACCCAATTCCACGCGGAAGCCGCGAATTTTCACCTGATCATCGGTGCGGCCCAGAAACTCGATGTTGCCGTCGTCCAGATGTCGCGCGCGATCGCCGGTGCGGTATATTTTTCTTCCCGCATCCAGGGCGAATGGATCCGGAAGGAAGCGTTCGGCGGTCTTTTCCGGCTGCCCCCAATACCCCGCGGCGACGCCTGCTCCACCGATATACAGTTCCCCGATCGCCCCTTGGGGTACGGGCTGAAGGTTCTGATCAAGGATGTAGGCTTGGGTATTGGCAATCGGGCGCCCAATGGGAATCGTCCCCGCCTGTGCCGGGTTGCCATTGAAGTCTTTGAGGTTGAAGGTCAACGAACCCACGGTGGTCTCGGTTGGGCCGTAGTGGTTCAAAATTTCGCAGCGAGGTTCGAATGACAAGATTCTTTCGATCAACCTTGCGCTGGGCTTCTCACCGCCTAGAATCAGGTGTTTTCTGGGCAGCAGGCTCGCTGCCGCATCCGAATCGAGGAGTGATTGCAGATGCGAAGGTACGATCTTGAGCACGTCAAGCGGATATTCGGCTACATAGCCGGCGAAGCGCCGAGGATCGGTCGAATTCTCGTAATCGAGCACGTGCAAACATCCCCCTGAAATGAGAGCCGGGAAGATGCATGTGTTTCCTAGGTCCGCACTCAAGGTAGAGACCGTTCCAAAGGCTAAACCCTGGGGGGATTTCTCGAGCTCTAGCCGTTGAGTAATGAAGTGGGCGTAGTTAACTAAATTTCGATGTCGAACGGCCACCCCCTTCGGCGCTCCGGTGGAGCCGGAGGTGTAGATCACATAGGCTAGGTTTTCTGGGTTTGGGTTTGCCGCGGGGTTTGACTTGGGGTGCTTTTCCCAGCTCCGCTGATCACGGTCGACTACGATCCTGACTCCGGGAAAATCCGGCATGGAAAATGCCGACTGCGTAATCAGAGCAGTCAAACCATCGAGCTGCTGCTTCATGCGCGCCGACGGATTGTCCGGATTCAAGGGAACGTAAGCGCCCCCCGCTTTCAGGATGGCGAGCAGGCAAAGGATCATGTCCGTCCCACGTTCCACGCACAGGCCCACGAGCCTGTCGGCGGCGACGCCTTGTTCCCGCAGATAATGTGCCAGCTGATTGGCACTTTCATTGAGTTCACGATAGGTGTAGGTTCGCTGGCCACAACGCAGGGCTACTCGATCCGGCACACGCTCCGCTTGTTGTTCGAATAGTTCATGCAAGCATAGATGTTCGGGGTAGACGGCTTCAGTCTGGTTCCAGTCATTCACCAATTTCTGCCACTCTCGGTCAGGCAAAAGCCGAAGCTGGGTAAGCCTGGCACTAGGATCGCAAAGCGCGGCCTCAAGCAGATTTTGATAATAGACGGCCATGCGCTCCACGATAGCTTGTTCCAGGCGAGCGGCGTCGTAGTGGAATTCACAGACAAGTTTCTCTCCCTGGCGTACGGCCAC
>JAFAPG010000717.1 GCA_019247235.1 Acidobacteriota bacterium | reverse complement strand
TCCATGACACCGCCGAGTACTTCGAGGTTGCGGGTGTCAAAATCCGCGCGCGAACCTACGGCGGCGAGGATGGTCTGGCGCTCGCCGGTGGTGCGGTGTACAGAAAAACCCATGTCAATCAGGTGTTCAACCACTACCTGAATCTGTTCTTCCGATGCGGTCTCTTGCATTGCTACGATCATAAGGAGCTGTTCGTCTCCTGAACTCAGCCATTCGCGAAGGTTGAGAGCTCAGAATTTGGCGTTAGTCATTAACCTCCGGATCGATTTCTGTATCCCCCAAGCCGTCAGAGGGTGGACGTTGCTCTAACGCCATCTCCTCCATTTCGCTTTGCCGCATCACATCGACGATGCGTTCAAAAATACGCAGCAGCTCCCGGTCTGTGAGCGGGCCTTCATTGGCACTGCGCGCGTTAGCAAAGACCATCTTCTCTCTCTCGGGCTCATAAACCGGCAGCCGGGCAATGGCCTTCAACTTGCCAATCTGGTGAACTGACTGGGCGCGCTGACTGAGCAACTCCACCAGCCTGCGGTCAATTGCGTCGATTTTCTCTCGCCAGTCTGCAATATCCATGAAAATCCGCTCTTTGTCTGGCCTCACCTAGAGGCGTGCCCCGCCGCATCAGTCGACGCCCGCACCTTGTCCAATCGGGGTGGGGGCTTCTGCCAATGGCGTGTGTCTCCGGGGCGAGAGCTGCTTGATAAATTCTGCCACAGCTTCGGCTTCGCGACCGGGATTGGTTTCAATCGATTGCACGATGGCGCTACCCACTGCAGCAGCTTCCGCAAATTGCCCCACGGCTGAAAACTGTTCGGGAGCGGAGATGCCAAAACCGACGGCGATGGGTAAGGTCGTCAGCTTGCGAACCTTCGCCACCACTTTTTGCGCGTCTTCGGGGAATTCCTTGCGCATCCCGGTGACGCCGGTCCTCGAGACAACGTAAACAAAGCCGGTCGAAGCCTCCGCAATTCTCTTTAGTCGCTCGTCGGTGCTGGTAGGCGCAGCCAGAAACACCGTCGCCAACTTGTGCTTACGCATCTGTCGCAAATACTCGCCCGCCTCCTCGACCGGTAAGTCAATCAGAAGAACCCCGTTAACTCCAGCGGCCGCCGCCCGGGCGGCGAATTTCGCCATTCCCATTCGTAGTACCGGGTTTAAATAAGAAAATATGATAAGGCCGATCTCGGTATGGTTGCGTATGTTGGCCGCCAAATCAATCACATCTTCCAGGCTAACCCGATTCTTGAGAGCGCGTTCGCTGGCACGCTGTATTACCGGCCCATCAGCCACGGGATCACTGAAAGGTACACCCAATTCGATCACTTCGGCTCCTGCGGCGGCGGCCGCGAGCACCACCTCACGGGTGGTATCAAGGTTCGGGTCGCCGCAAGTAACGTAGGCGATCAGAGCCGGGCGGCTGGTGAAATCAAGAGGCATTTCCTTCGTCAGGCACGCGGTGCTGGAGAGTTGAGCCACGGTGAATTGTTTGTACGCCATACGCAGCTTCCTCGGCTGCGCAGCACTCGAATGTAACTTAAGTTTGTCCTTCTAGGTTGAATCCAGTCTTAGATTTTCTCGCAAAATTCCAATATCTTTATCTCCCCGGCCGGAAATATTCACCAGGAGCACGTCGGACTTCCTCATCGCCGGTGCCCGCTTGCTGGCCTCGGCGATCGCGTGCGCGGATTCGAGTGCGGGAATGATGCCCTCGGTTTCAGCCAGAAGCTTGCAGGCGCTGAGCGCCTCGCCATCGCTGGCGCTCACATACTCGGCCCTTTTGCTGTCCGCCAACCATGCGTGTTCCGGGCCGATGGAGGGGTAATCCAGGCCGGCAGAAACAGAATGGGTGGCCGCGATCTGACCCGATTCATCCTGCAGAACATAGGAGTAGGTCCCTTGCAAGACCCCGGGCAGACCGCCTCGAAAACGCGCGGCATGCTCGCCTAGCTTCTGCCCCCGCCCCCCGGCTTCGACTCCGACGAGTTTCACCTGCTTTTCCTCAAGGAACTCATGAAAGATGCCGATGGCATTGGATCCTCCACCCACGCAGGCGATGATCATGGTGGGAAGTTTCCTCTCCGCCTTCAGAATCTGCGTGCGCGCCTCCCGTCCAATCACGGTATGAAAATCCCGTACCATGGAGGGATAGGGATGCGCTCCAAGGACACTGCCCAGCATATAATGCGTGGTGCGCACATTGGTGACCCAATCGCGCATAGCCTCG
>JAFAPG010000707.1 GCA_019247235.1 Acidobacteriota bacterium | reverse complement strand
AGCCCAGCGGCCCGCACACGTAGTATCCCTCGTCATCAGGGCCTCGATGTATAAGCGTCTTAACCATTTTTTCGATATCCCGACGCTTGACGGGCTCGAGATTTCCGAAATTAAATTGTCCGCAGATTCCGCACATGGGAACACCGCGCCAATGGGCAGCTAGGGTGCTGAAAAGGCAGCCGAAGATTAATGCTTATACAATCTCGAGCTTGTTGAAGATCAATCAGATAGAGCGTTGAAGTTATCAATCGTGTTGAAGGTGAGCAGAGACTTCAAGATGATCTTCAGCTTCGTCATCTGTTCTTTGCGGTGGAAGGCCATCAGTTCGCGCGAGACTGGGCGAGGCGTCCGGCGCAGAAGAGCGGAATAATAGCCTAGACCCAAGGCTAGGCCCTTCACCAGATAAGGACGTTTAGTTGATTGGTAAGCTATTCGGAACAGCTCCCACAATGGGTGACCACCTAGATAATAGTCTTGCTTCCCGTAGCAAAAAGAAGCGGACATGATGCTTCTTTGTGCGCTGCCGGTCGGGCGCAAGTGAATCGAGCGCTTTTCGCGGAAAGATTTCGTTTTCCAACCCAGCATTCGGGCGGTTGTTGCCGCCATCCAGTCCTCTCCGCCGGCATGCAGGAGCTTATAACCGCCGATTTGCTCCCAGCACTCTCTGCGGAACAACTGACATTGACCAGACGCGGGCTGATGTCCGCCAAAGCTGTCTCGTTCCGAACTGTAGCCTTCCTCGGTGAACACGCATCCTGCTACACCCAGGCGGATGTCCTCGGAGAACTTTCGGACAAGAAATTCGAAGTGGTCATTGTCAACGGTAATGTCAGCATCGAGATTACCTATAATGTCGTATTGGACATGCCTAATTCTTTGGTAACCGGCATCAAAGGCTTTGACTTTTCCTGGAAAGCTGTGGTCTCCCCGCCGGGGTATCTGGATCAGCTGGATCCAGGGATGGCTCATGAGAAAACGGCTAACGATTGCCGCGGTCGTGTCGGTTGACCCATCGTCCACGATCACCCATTTCACCGGTGGGTGCGTCTGGCGAAGCATCGACTCGATGGTTCTACCGATAAATGCGGCCTCGTTGTGAGCGGGCGTTATCAGGACATAGCTGGGGAGAAAATGAAGCCGGTTCAGGTTTGTTTGCTGCCTTAAGCTTTCCCGCGCGCAGCTATCCACCTGCGGGCGGGATCTAGGAGGCTTTTCGGTGCCTACACCCCTTAAACCTTCACTCATCGGAAGTTTACAAGACTTGAGATCCTAACTGCGATGGCGGAATACGCAATGGCTATGCCAAGATTGGGACTACAGCTGGTAGCCGGCGTATCTCCGGCACCCGTCACATCCGAAATACCCTTGTTTATCTACTCGACGCGTGCAAGCCGGGATGGGCAGACTTATGAGGGCTCGATCGTAGGCGGGAGTCCTTTCAGTGCGGCCACAAACAATACGACCACGCGCGTGAACTTTGTAATCGTTCCGGTGGTGCTCAACTTCAACTTCAGCGGAGGCAATACAATTACTTTCAGCCCCACGGCTCGCGATTCTGGCTGCCTGGGTGGAACTAATACCGCTCTTGGTCTGACACAGCGTTCTCCGCTATTTCACCCGGCCTCCTTTACCATGAATGGGATCAAAGTCGGCGACACTGGTGCAGTTTTGCGTCAAGATTTTTTCATAGACGCTCAGGCATGGTGCTGACGTGCTAAAATCCTGTTGGATTGAGCGTAAGGCTCCAACGGGCCTTGACATGGAGCAAAATGTACTACATTTTGGAGGTGATGACGGGGCGTGTTCGATTCGAACGGACGGAACCAGTGTTGCCTAGATAGCTGGCTGGTTCGCCGGATTTTGAGTCCAGAACATTAAACCTCTCTGCCAACGCCCCAGAGATGGGCGACGGCGCAGTAGGAAAGTTGCAAAAGAACCTCACCTTCGGTCCCGCTAAGGCTAAGAAGGTGGATTCCAGACCTGCTGCCCGTCAACCCATCGTATCCCATGCTAGCGATTTCTCGCATTGAGCGAAATATATCTTGTGCAAAAACGGAAACGAATGCCCAAAGACACGAATTTGTTAGCTCGCGAGATCGTACGCATAGCGACTGGTGAAGCTGAGCCGGAACTACCGAAAGAGCCTCTAAGCCCAATTCAAGAAGCGGCACGGCTAATGGGCAAAAAGGGCGGAGTTGCTGGCGGTAAAAAGCGGGCGCAAAATATGTCATACCAACAGCTGTCCGAAGCCGGACAAAAGGCCGCTCGTGCCCGTTGGTCACATATCAAGCAGCAACGCGCCACCACCCACTGAGCGACATTTAAAAATCGTTTACCCACGAACCGTGGGCGTTATCACAGTCAAAAGCCCCGATAATATACCATCACCCCAGATTCGCCTTTCCCAGCGGTCGACCGGGTAATGCGGGCTCTGCTTCAGGTTCCCAAGAAGGAGATTGAGCGGAAGATATCTGAGCGGCGGCGCAAGAGACGGACGTATAAACGCTGCGCTTGATTGAAAAAAAGCCGACAACCTCGCTATAGGTTTGTCCGCTTAAAAATCGCGACACACTTTAAGGCGCTTCAATTTCAAGATTAGCGCAGGTGTAGCCGTGTCGCAACTGCTGGATTTAAGAAATTGTGGGGGCTGGCCTTTAAGCCAAGAGGACAGTCCAGTGACGCTCCAAGTCGGAATGATCGGGCGTGATGGATGGTTAATAGCTAGCGACAGATACCGCACACTTGCTCTA
>JAFAPG010000706.1 GCA_019247235.1 Acidobacteriota bacterium | reverse complement strand
AGTGCTTTGGCGGTCAATATCTTCATCATTCATATCTTCGGTGATGTCCCCTCCCCCACCATGATGGGGTGGATCGCCGATCGACATTCTTTGCAAGCAGCTTTTATTTTGCCGGTAATGGCCATGATCATCTCCGCGACCATCCTTTTTTATGGCGCCCGGTTCGCTCCACCGATGGCTCCTCCGCGCCCCGCGCTCGTTCGCGAAAACGCTCAATGATCCTCTTCTCCTGGAGCGCGGGACTAGGTTTGGCTTTGATCTGGCTCTCCCGTGTCCTGGATGCCGTTTACGGCATCCCCACCATGGCAGATATCTCGCAGCCTACATGGGACCGGACGCCAGGGCCGGAAGGCAACCAGGTCACTGTCGTGGTGCCGGCACGCAACGAACAGGGTTCCATCCGGGACGCGCTCGAACGCCTTATGGCGATCGATTACGAAGGCTACCGTATCATCGCCGTCAACGACCGGTCGAGCGACCAAACCGGTCGCATTATGGACGAGCTGGCTGAAGTCGTGTCGCCAAAGCTTAGCGTCATTCACCTCGATCAGCTTCCACCAGGATGGGTGGGCAAGACCCATGCTATGTGGACCGCGGCACGGAGAGCCTCGAGCGATTGGCTGCTGTTTACCGATGCCGATGTGATGTTTCGCCGGGACTGCCTTCGTCGAGCCCTGGCCTACGCCGAGCAGGAACGTGCCGATCATTTAGTGATCTTGCCCTGGATCGTCATGCAGGGTCCCGGGGAGAAGATGATGCTGGCCTTTTTTCAGCTTCTGTTCGTCTTTGGCCATCGCCCCTGGAAAGTGGCCGACCCCAAAGCCAAAGACCATATCGGAGTTGGAGCCTTTAACCTGGTGCGCCGCAGCGTTTATGAGGCCGTGGGGAGCTTCGAGGCATTGCGATTCGAAGTAGTCGATGACATGAAGCTGGGCAAGGTAATTAAAAATGCCGGTTTCCGCCAGAGGGTGGTGTTTGGCCACAAGCTGATCGCGATCCGCTGGGCGCAGGGGGCTCGTGGAGTGGTTAATAATTTAACCAAGAATTTTTTCGCCGTGATGTCATTTCAAACCTGGCGCGCATTGCTGGCTTGCCTGGCCTTGGGGGTCTTAAATCTCGTTCCGTTTTTGGGCACCTTGTTTGCTCCTAGCTGGTCGCGCTTGCCCTATGCTGTCGCGCTCCTGCTCATGTTTCTTCTCTACGTCGGGATCTGGCGCCAGGGGGAGATTGAGCCGTGGTATTTCCTCCTACACCCGATTAGCACCCTGCTTTTTATCTACGCTATGCTGCGCTCGATGTTGGTTACGCTATGGAGCGGCGGGGTGGAATGGCGGGGAACACGATATTCCTTAGAAAAACTCCGCAAGGGCCTGGTATGAGAACCAGAGCACCTTGTCTAACTCCCAATAAGACAACTCGGCTGGAAGAAGCGAGGTGACGCCATCGCCCTCACGCCAGCTCGTTTCTTCTTAGCGGAAAGCTTTGACCGCCGAGGTCTCATCATCCTTTACGTCAAACACGGTGTATAGCTTGGTGATTTGCAGAAGGTCGTGCACCTTTTTGGTCAGGTTGAGCAGCTTCAGCTCGCCTCCTTGATTGCGCACCGTGGTATAGGCGCTTACCAGCTCCCCGATACCCGAGCTGTCGATGTAATTCACATCGCCAAGATTGAGCAGGATCTTCTTCTGTCCTTTAGAAAGCATGTCTTTGACCAGATCGCGTAAAATTACACTACCCTCGCCCAGGGTAATGCGTCCGCTGCAATCCACAATATTGACGCCGTCAACCTGGCGTGTGCTGGTTTTCAAGTTCACTGCAAATCCTCCTTGCCGCCCTCGGCTGGTCCGTGGACGTGTTTCACTAGTTTTACTTCGGTACCGGTGTGAGACGGATGGATCTCCACCTCATCCATAAATGAACGTATCAAAAAAATACCGCGTCCTGACGTTTTTAGAAGATTTTCTGGGGCCAATGGGTCGGGAATTTTGCTTAAGTCCATGCCTTTTCCTTGATCCCGGATCACGATGACCAGAGCCGCTTGGGTGCGCTCAAATTCTAATTCCACTTTCTTATCTGGATCGTAGGCATTGCCGTGTAGGACGGCGTTGACGGCTGCCTCCCGAACCGCCATGGCAATCTGCATGACTTCGTCTTCCCCAAAACCACTCTCAGAAGCGATGCGACTCGCGGTTTGTTCCGCGTTATCCACGGTCTCCAGAGTCGAATCTAGCCTATAGGAGAACCGGTCTCCGGCCATAAGTAAAGGTTTCAATGAAATCGTTGATATTCGATCGCACGAGACCTGCCTGGCGATGGCCCCACCCCCGTTCCAGGCAGATTCGGTAGTTTGAACCTTCTGCTGAGGAAATGTCAACGGGCCGAACATGTCTCTACAGTTGTTGTTTGCAGGGTTGCGGGGAAGGGAGTGCTTTACAGAGAAGAGGCCGCCACTCAAGGTCTCGCGGGCGAAGATAGAAAACCGACGTCGCCCGGAGCTTACGTTTGATGGGAGCTAGATCCGGGGCACGCCGTAAAGCCAAAGAATGTCTTCAAGGTCGCAGGCATAGATCGAAGCCAGCGTGTAGGAACGATGGATGTTCGGAATGGCGCGCTTTCTCTCAATCGCGTGTAAGCGGCTGGGGGGAATGGCGAAGGACCTGCTTCCATACTTTTGAGCAATGATGAGGCTCTCCTGGTGCACGTCCCGCAGGGTCAGTCCCAAGGCTTCGCGTAATTCGCGTAGGTACCTGCCGGATTCGAATCGATGGGCCATCATATTTTACGGGAACCTTTTGGCCCAGGCGTTTTGGTCTACTCGAACAATCTTCTTGGCGCCTCGCTACAGGGAGAAGAAGAGACCTGGGCAAGGAAAAGTCTAACTCTAGCGGAGGCGGCCAAGCTTTTCCATGGGCCAATAACCAAACACCGCCTTGCCGTAGATATAGCTGGCATCGACCGGCCCAAAGTCACGGCTATCATTCGACAAACTTCGGTGATCGCCCAACACAAAATAGGTGTCGGGAGGAACGATAATCTCTGGATACGAACGACCGTCCTGATAAATGGAGGGAACGTAATCTTCAACCAGTATCTTCCGGTTGAGGTAGACATGGCCGTCGATAATGTGGATGTGATCGCCGGCGACTCCGATAACCCGCTTGATAAAACTTTTGGATGGATCTCGGGGATAGCGGAACACCACAATATCGCCGCGCTGGATGGGCTCGATGCGATAAACGAACTTGTTGATGAAGATGCGCTCCTGGTCATCGAGCGAAGGCATCATGCTAGTGCCTTCCACCTTTACTGGTTGGTAGAGGAAAACGATGATGAAGGCGGAGATGGCGAGAGAAATCACCAAGTCACGCATCCAGCCAGAAAGCAGGGTAGCTGCGCGGCGTCCCGGCTTTATCGCCGACCGAGTCGCTTTCGCCGATAGCTCCGAAGCTTCTATGGGCACAGCCATCGCGCTTCCATTCTACTGGATTTGATGCAGCTCGGTTAATGCGAGCTACGCCTGTGCCAGTAGGGGGGCTGCTTTTTACCTTTTCCGTTTTCACTGGTCCCTGCTAGAATCTTCAAAATCCACTCCTCGGAGAGACGATGCAAGCCATCCTTGCGCTGGAGGACGGAAAGGTCTTCCGCGGCAAAGGCTACGGCGCCAAAGGCGAATGCTACGGCGAAGTCGTTTTTAATACTTCCATTACCGGCTACCAGGAAATCTTTACCGACCCTTCGTATGCCGGCCAGATCGTCGTTTTGACCAATCCCCAGATCGGCAACTACGGGACCAACTCGGAAGACAACGAGGCCACCCATCCTTACATCGAGGGCTTGATCGTGCGCGAGTTTTCTCGGGTCAGCTCCAACTGGCGCTCGCAACAGGTCGCCGAAGAGTATCTGGAACAGTTCAAAATACCGGTGCTGGCTGACATTGACACCCGCGCCCTGGTGCGCCACCTACGCGACCATGGGGTGATGCGGGGGGTGATCTCCACCATCGAAACCGATGCCGATAAGCTCATCGCCAAGGCGCGTTCTATTCCAAAAATGGACGGGCGCGATCTGGCCAAAGTTGTCACTACCAATCGTCCCTACGTCTGGGAAGTTGGGGAACGATCGCACGAACCAATTGAAGTTGTGGGGGTCAAGGATCAGCCCGAACGCTTTCACGTTGTGGCTTATGATTTTGGTATTAAACAGAACATACTACGCAAGTTACGGAGTGAGTCCTGCCGGGTCACCGTGGTCCCAGCGCAGACACTGGCCGAAGACGTTCTTGCCCTAAAACCCCATGGCGTGTTCCTCTCGAACGGTCCAGGAGATCCGGAGCCGTGCACCTACGCGGTGGAGAATATTCGAAGACTGATGGGTCGACAACCGATCTTCGGAATCTGTCTTGGCCATCAGCTCACCGGTCTTGCGCTCGGCGGGAAAACCTACAAACTCAAATTTGGGCACCATGGGGGCAATCATCCCGTCAAACAGATGGCCACCGGCAAGGTCGAGATCACGGCGCACAATCACAACTTTGCCGTTGACCCTGATTCGCTGTCGCCAGCCGAAGTCGAGCTCACGCACATAGACCTGAACGACTCAACCCTCGAAGGCCTGCGTCATAGGAACTTGCCCTTGTTCAGCGTTCAGTACCACCCTGAGGCCTCTCCCGGTCCGCACGATTCGCACTACTTGTTCAAAGACTTTGTAAAAATGATGGAGGAGTGGCGCGGGTGAGTGAGCTTTCCCATCCAGCGCTAAGTTCGCTCTTGACATACGCGACCTCTGTTCTGGCGCTCGCTGTGCTAGAGCTCGGGGTCGTCTGGCAGCAGATCCAGACGGCACTCAGTAGGGGAGTGTAGACAAGATCCATGCCCAAACGAACTGACATCGCGAAGATTCTGGTGGTCGGCTCGGGTCCAATCATTATTGGTCAGTCTGCTGAATTCGATTACTCGGGTACGCAGGCCTGCAAGGCGCTTAAAGCCGAAGGCTACGAGGTGGTGCTGGCCAATTCAAACCCGGCGACCATCATGACGGATCCCGAATTTGCCGATCGTACCTACATCGAGCCGCTGACCCGAGAGTATCTGGAAGAAATCCTTCGCCAGGAGCGACAGCTCTCACCGGGTACGGGATTCGCCCTTTTGCCAACTGTGGGCGGACAGACGGCGCTCAATTTGTCCATCGAGCTCTCTGACAGTGGAGTGCTGGACAAGTACAACGTAAAGTTGATCGGCGCCAAGGTGGAAGCAATTAAGAAGGCCGAAGACCGCCTCTATTTCAAGGATGCCATGCAGAATATCGGCCTGGACATACCTAAATCAGCCTTGGTCAACAACCTCAAAGACGGCCTGGAGTTTGCGGGAAAAATCGGCTTTCCTGTCATCGTGCGCCCTTCCTTTACATTGGGTGGCTCTGGGGGCGGCATGGCCTACAACCGCGAAGAACTGCTCGAAGTCCTGGCCCGGGGCTTGGACTTTTCCCCCGTTCACGAGGCCCTGATCGAGGAATCTGTGCTCGGATGGAAGGAATTTGAGCTGGAGGTCATGCGCGACCTCAAAGACAACGTGATTATTGTCTGCTCGATAGAAAACTTTGATCCCATGGGGGTACATACCGGTGATTCGATAACCGTGGCTCCGGTCCAGACGCTCAGCGATCGCGAGTACCAAGCGATGCGGGATGCCGCCATTGCCGTAATTCGCGAGATTGGAGTTGAGACCGGTGGTTCCAACATTCAGTTTGCCGTGCATCCTCACACCGGACGTATGGTGGTCATCGAGATGAACCCGCGGGTGTCCCGCTCCTCAGCTCTGGCCTCAAAAGCTACCGGCTTCCCGATCGCTAAGATCGCTGCGCGTTTGGCCGTGGGTTACACGCTCGATGAAATTCATAATGACATCACTCGCAAGACGCCCGCATGTTTCGAGCCCACCCTCGATTATGTGGTGGTGAAAATTCCCAAGTGGCAGTTTGAAAAGTTTCCCGGAGCCGACGAAAGCCTGGGCCCGCAAATGAAATCGGTGGGGGAAGTGATGGCCATTGGGCGCACCTTCAAAGAGGCGCTGATGAAAGGTGTGCGCGCTCTCGACACGGGTAAGCGCGTGGGCTCGGAAAAAATAGAGCCCAAGATTCTGACCCAGCGGCTAGTTACGCCACACCCCGAGCGGCTTTCCTATGTACGCTACGCTCTGCGGCAAGGACACACGGTCAAGCAGCTGGCCAAAACCACCGGCATTGATCCCTGGTTTCTATATCAGCTGAAAGAACTTCACGACATGCAGATGGAGATCGAAAAGCACCCCTTCGATTCGGTGCCAGCCGACGTAGTGCGTTCTGCCAAGCGCATGGGGTTCTCTGATGGACGACTGGCGGGAGCCTGGCGGCTGGGCGGAAAGGGCGATCAGGAAAAGATTCGGCATCTCCGCAAGAAGCACAACGTACAGCCGGTTTACAAGCGGGTGGATACCTGCGCGGCCGAATTCGAGAGCTATACCCCTTATCTCTATTCGACCTACGAAGAGGAAGATGAGGCCGCTTCCACGGAGAAAAAGAAAGTCATCATATTGGGCAGCGGGCCCAATCGTATCGGACAGGGCATCGAGTTTGATTACTGCTGTTGTCATGCCTCCTTTGCACTGCGGGAAGACGGCTATGAAACCATTATGGTCAACTGCAATCCCGAGACCGTCTCGACCGACTACGACACCAGCGACCGACTCTATTTTGAGCCCTTGACCTTTGAAGATGTGTACTCCATTTATCAACATGAGAGCGCGCATAATGACCAGGTCGGAGTGATTGTTCAATTTGGGGGACAGACTCCACTCAATCTCGCTCTCCCTCTCAAAGCCGCGGGAGTCAATGTCATCGGTACCTCTCCCGAGTCGATCGATCTGGCGGAAGATCGCAAGCGCTTCGGCAAATTGCTCGACGAACTGGGAATACCCCAAGCGCCCGGGGCAATGGCGGCCTCGCTCGAAGAAGCCATCGCGGGCGCGGCCCGCATCGGCTATCCAGTCCTGGTGCGCCCTTCCTATGTCTTAGGCGGCCGCGCTATGGTCATCGCCTTTGACGAGGAGACCGTGGTGCGCTACATGAAAGAAGCGGTGGAATATTCCCACGATCGCCCCGTGCTCATTGACCACTTCCTCGAAGACGCGATCGAAGTCGACATCGATGCGCTCTCCGACGGCCACGACGTGGTCATCGCCGGAATCATGCAGCATATTGAAGAGGCTGGCATCCACTCCGGGGATTCCTCCTGTGTATTGCCCGCCGTTGACATACCCCAGCATCTTCTTGCCCGCATGCGAGAGTACACCTTCAAGTTGGCACGAGCCTTGAAGGTTGTGGGTTTGATGAACATTCAATTCGCCATTCCCCGTTCGGGATACTCCAGCGGTAACGGCAACCCCGCCGGTAAGGTGTACGTTCTCGAAGTAAACCCGCGCGCTTCGCGCACGGTTCCCTATGTTTCCAAAGCGACTGGTGTCGCTATGGCAAAAATCGCTGCCCGTCTCATGACCGGGCGTAAACTCAAGGACTTTCTTCCAGAATTCGTTGAGCAGAAGAAAGATTTGGATACCGGTTCCCACTACTATGTGAAATCCCCGGTTTTTCCCTGGAACAAGTTTCCAGGCGTCGATACCGTCCTTGGACCTGAAATGAAGTCCACGGGTGAGGTCATGGGAGTGGCCGACAATTTCGGCGAGGCCTTTGCCAAAGCACAGTTAGCGGCGGGGCAAAAGCTTCCCACCCGCGGCTGTGTCTTTATCAGCGTTACCGATCACGACAAGCTGCATGTGGCCGAGGTCGCGCGCAAGTTTGTGGACATGGGATTCACCTTGGTGGCGACCGCGGGAACCGCCGAGGTAATTGAACGCGACGGCATGGCGGTCGAGCGCGTGTACAAGGTGAAGGAAGGCCGCCCCAATGTGGTTGACTGGATTAAGGGCGACCGCATCCACCTGATCGTGAATACACCGCGAGGTCAAGATCCATTCTTTGACGAAAAGGCGATTCGACGTGCCGCCGTTACTGCCCGTATACCCACCATCACCACACTCGCTGCGGCGCGGGCCGCGGCAGAAGGAATTGCTGCATTGCAGCGCGGAGAGGTCAGTATCAAGGCCCTTCAGCAATTACACCTGGAGAGAATGCCGGCCGTGAAAGTGCTGTCTTAAGGGCAGACCTCGAGTCCAGGAGATTGGCAAAAGCTTGCGGCCTCTTGGACGGTTAGAATAAAGGTTTCGTTTGAACACTCAGGCGACGATGAGCTAACTATGCTGCTTGACGGTATCTATCCTCCGGTTACTACCCCTTTCTATCCTGACGGACGTGTGTATCACAAAAAGCTTGAGCACAATCTGGAGCGATATTCGAAGACACCGATTGGCGGCGTCGTCCTACTCGGTTCAACCGGAGAAGCCCTCATGCTCTCGGACGAAGAGCGCCGCGAGGTGTTAAAAACCGGCCGCGGCGCCTGTGCTCCCCACAAGGTTCTGATTGCTGGAACTGGGTCGGAGTCAGCCATTGAAACCCTCCGACTCACCGAATATGC
>JAFAPG010000676.1 GCA_019247235.1 Acidobacteriota bacterium | reverse complement strand
CATTGGCCTGCTCGATCTGCTTCTGCAGCTCCTGGATGTCTCGCTTGGTCTTCATCACTTCCGGATAGTTGTCGGTGTAACGCGTCTTTAAGGTCAGCAACTGTGATTGCAGGTCGCTGAGCTGTTTGTCGAGAGTCTGAGGATTGGCGCCGCTGGCATTTTGTGAAGCCTTCCAGGCAGCAAGTTGCTGGCTCAATAAGGACTCAGTGTAGGTCTTATCTTGTTGGGCTCGGTTCAAGGCCTGCGTATTAGCGTCGAGCTGGGAATTTAAGGTGAGCAGCAACTGCATGTTCTTGTCTGCATCTCCAGGGAGCTGGCCGATATAGCGCTTCTTAAAATCCGCCAGTTTATTGTCCATGTCATCCAACTTGTGCTTCTCGTCCTCAATCTGATGCGCCAGGAATTCGTTCGTTTGCTGCGCCACTTGCGCCCGGTCTTTCAGGTTTTCCTGCAGCATGATATTGAGCAGGCCGGTGCACACATTCTGTGCCTCATGAGGGTTGTTGGTCGTGTATTCCAAATTAAAACCGGGGGCCTGCCCCTTTCGTCCATCTCCTCTCATCGAGGGAAGGGTGATGGCGGGCATGGGTTGAATGTCAATGTTCTGGCGAATTTCTTCCATCTTCGAGCCAATCGCGCTTCCCTCGGCGAGTTTCAAATTTTCAATCAGTGGGTAGAGTCGCTCTCCGGTCAGCGCCCTTTGCTCGAGCGTGGCCACACGGCTACTTAGATCTTGGGTAATCACCGACGAAACGTATCCTTCTTGCACTCTCGGCTCTTCGACGAGAACCGTGGCCTGGGAGGTGTACTTCGGCTGAAAGAGAAAAGACACGCCGAAACCCGCCAAGGGAGCCAGCAAAGTGGGGACCAAGATGATCTTCCAGCGCCGGCGAAGCATTGCTAGATAATCATCGAGAGTCAATTCGCGATTCTGCATGATGGTTCATTCCCGTTCTGCCAGCCTAGCTGGCGACAAAATCAATCCAGGCGAATCGGACGCGGGTGCCAATCGAGTCCGAACATTGCCGTATGCCGATTTACACTCTGGCCGCATACCGCGTGAGAACCAGTCGAGCTCGTACAACTACCGGCGGCAAACAAGGCGTATTGATAGGTGCCAAATGCGTCGAAGTGCGGACCGAGCATTCGACGAACGGTTCCACCCGCATACCAATACTGGTAGGAGGAGCTGTTGATCCCTAGAATCGTCGAGCGAGAGGTCAGGGGAGTACTGTAGGAGTAACCGATGTCGGTCATAATCGTCCAATTGCGGTTGACGATGTGGGACATATTGACCCTGGCCGCGTCGGTGTTGGCTCCGGCATAAAAACCCGATCCCGGGGTGAGGTAATGCTGGTAATCCAAGTGGATGGCCGTGCGAGCTGAGAGCGTATACCCCAGATCAATCGAACCGTTGCCGGCGATCGACGTCGATCCTGGAATCGCAATAATCTTTCCCAGTACATTGACAAATTGGGTATTCACGCGGGTCACTTGCGGCCCTCCGGCGATGACCAGATCGAGCCGGCCGGAGAGTCGACGACCATATCGCGCTTGAAAAACATACGCGTGAACGCCTCCGCCGCCGGCTCCGGGGAACTGAAGCTGTTGATAGGCGGCAACCAAGGCGACCTGGTCCTTGGGGTTAAGTAAGTGGTCATAACCGATTTGCCCGGTTGTCATTTGGCTGTTGATCAGCGTAAAAGGAGATCTGGCTTTGTCGATAAATTCGCTCAAATCATAGCCGGCGCCGAGCGTAACCGTGCTGCGCGGCGATATTCCCTGCACGACGTCAATAATCGATAAATTATCGACGCGTGGCTGAATGCCGATGCTGCCAAACTGTCCGCCGGAGAAGATTCCGCCTGGCATTCCTCCGGCAATGCCACCGCCCAAGCCGGAGCTCATGCCCGTACCACTGAGCCCACTGCCGGCCATGGCGGAAGAAAATCCTCCAAAGCCCCCATAGGAACCAAAACCAAAAGTGCCCTCAGGAAGATACGTAAAGGTGTCGCGAAACGACAGTTGTCCAGTTCGCCAGAGCACCCGCTGGTCATAGCCAAACGAGTGGGTCTGATAACCCCGCGGTGCGCCCGAGCTGTTTGTTCCCGTGTAGTAGCTGCCGCCGGCAACATAATCAAGTCCAACCTGATAGCGCCTCCAGATTTTCTGTAGGTCGATCGAGCCCAGTCCCCGGGTAATGGTTGAAGTGTTGTGGTTACCAGAACTGCCGCTGGTATTTGTGTCCACCGCTTCCCCGACCTGTAACCCAGGAATGAAATAACTGCGGCCGCTAAAAGGGGACTCCGTGGTCGGCATGTCTAGACCAGACAGCGGAGGATTGTCGGGGTTTTGAGCCGCCGGGCCGCTAGCCGCCGGAGGAGCGCCGCTTGGCTGTCCGGGGGCGTTGGCTTGTGCCCAAACGAGCGACATAGACAGGCTCGATAGGGCCACCAGAATCAGAAGGCGATGGAATGTGCCGATGGTGGTCATAAAGGTCTTAGGGGACGACAATTGTGTCTCCTGGTTGCAGAGTCAGTTCTGATGGTGCAGCCTCTTGACCTTTGAGCAATCTCTTGTAATTCACCGCTATCTTGATTTGACTACCATTCTGATTGCGCAGAATGTAAATGCCTTTGGTGTTGGCAAAAGGGGTGAATCCCGCCTGGGCCAAAGCTTGTAGCACGGTCATGCCGGGAAGCAGATTCATGCTCCCAGCATGTAAGACCTCGCCCATCACATAGATACGCTGACTATTCATCTGGGCAACGGTCACATTCACGTGTGGATCAGATACGTATTTTTTGAGCTTTTCCGTAATCGAAGACGACAGCTGCATGGGAGTGAGCCCGGCGGCTTGAATATCGTTCAGCAGGGGCATCGAAATCATCCCATCGGCGCGGACTGGCAGCGTGCCCGTCAGGTCAGGTTCTTTCCAGACCGAGATGGCTAAAACGTCGTCCGGCCCAATCACATAACTGTTCTGCACAGCCACTGCAGGTGCAGGTGGAGTGGTGGGTTTGCCAGAATTCTGTCCCCAAGCGAACAACCCTGCCAGCCCCAACGTGAGAGCTACCACAATTCGAATCGCCTGTTTCATTTATTCTCCGAGGCTACGACGCTCCGTATTCGCCATAGCCAATCTGCTTGAGTTTGTAAAGCAAAGCCTTGTAACTGATCTGCAGCTCCTGAGCGGCCCGCCGTCGATTCCAGCGCGTGCGAGTTAGAACCTTAAGAATCAGCTCCCGTTCCGCTTCCCGCGAGGCCGCCCGGGCTGCTTCCTTCAGTGAGGTCTTTTCCCCGTTGTGACGATCAGAACGCATCATCAAGGAGCGCAAACCAGCCATGGCCATCGATTCATCTCCAACCGCCACAATCGCTCGAGCTGCCGCCTCCAATTCGGTAAGATTTCCCGGCCATGAATGCTCGAGAAACAGCTTCTGTGTCGAGGTGCTCAGTTCGGGAATGGGACGGCCGAACGCTTGTGAGTAGCGTCCCAAGAAAAATGACATCAACTGCGGCAGATCTTCTTTGCGCTGGCGAAGCGGCGGAATTCGCAGGCACACGCCACTGAGACGGTAGTACAGATCTTCACGGAAATTGCCGGCGCGTACTTCGGCTTCGAGGTCTTGTGAACTACCACAGATCACGCGCACCTGTTTTCGACTGCCTCCGCTAGCGCCATCCTGAGAAATCAGTTCGAACAATTTCTGTTGACACTCGAGACTTAGAAGGCCAATCTCGTCGAGATAGAGAGACGTTCCCACTAATAGCCGGTCCTTGCTTAAAGCCTGGGGTGACAGCTCATGACAATCGATGAGCTCGAACGGTTTTTCAACAACCCCAGAATTCTCGTGGATCCTGAGCGCGATCGTCCGTTTTCCCGTGCCCGGCTCTCCAATCAGCAACACCGGCACTGAGCTATGCGCTAATTCTGGAATGACCGCCTCCAGCGCTCGCATTGTGGGGCTCACCGCCTCAACGAAGGTGGAATGATTCCGCCCTTCGGCCACGGGGAGCAATGACTCATGTTGGCCGAGATTCTGTTCCATTTAGCACGACTCGCGAATAACCTGGGGAACGTAGACCATCCGCGGCGTTAATCTACGCGTCTCTAACAGCACGGCTGGTGCCAGAAGGTCTCGAACTGCCTACCGACACCTTTAACACACCTTTTTTGATGTACTTATACCAGCAGACGACGGTCCCGCGGGCCCTAAGCAGCTATAGCATTTCCGCAGAAAAGAGAAAAAATTTTCTCACTCTGGAGTAACCGAAAGAAGCAACTTTTGTCCTCCTGAGAAGCGCGCCGCGGCTAAGCTGTTGAAAAATGTACCCAACGGCGTAGCGGCGGCCGGGGGGAAGGAGGGGGAAATGTTACTTCCTCAGCCCTCGATCTCCTCATCAGCGGTGGATATCACACAGATAACATAAATTGATTCAATGGGTTAGAAATAATTCTTCTGTCCCCCCGGCGAAAACCGTCGGGGTTCAACCAGGAGGGATGTAAAATTGCAAACCAGGTATGTGGAGGGGTGCGCTTCCGCACTGAAAGTGGCCGGACTGGCAAAAGCCGTATCGCTTTCGAATGAGAGCATCCTTGAGCAGTCCTCGAGAAAGCTGACCGCCTGGCATGCTGCGGTGCTGATCGTTCTAACCGCTTGGCTTTATGCCCCTGTTCTGGTTCGTCTCGCCCAGCAGTGGTGGGTTGACCCGAATTTCTCGCACGGCGTTTTCGTTCCCATCTTCTCCGGTTACGTGCTGTGGGAAAATCGCTCCCGGCTGGCTCGGATTCCCCTCCTGCCCTCGTGGTGGGGATTGCCGGTAATCGGTTTTTCTCTTTCTATCCTGATTGTTGGCACCTTAGGATCGGAGGTCTTTCTGACCCGCATATCGCTGGTTCTGGCGGCGGCTGGAATGGTCATTTTTTTTCTGGGATGGCGAATGCTGCGGGCGGTTCTGTTCCCATTGCTGTTCTTAACGCTGATGGTTCCGATTCCGGCGATTATCTTCAATCAGATCACCTTCCCATTGCAGATTTTAGCTTCAAAGCTGGCGGCCACGACGCTGCCTTGGTTTGGCGTCCCGGTTCTACGCGAGGGCAATGTGATCAATTTGCCCGCCATGCCCTTGGAGGTGGCAGAAGCCTGCAGCGGTATTCGTTCGCTGCTCTCTCTGAGCACCCTGGCGATCATGTACGGTTATTTGTCGGAAACCGTCGCCGCATTACGCGT
>JAFAPG010000512.1 GCA_019247235.1 Acidobacteriota bacterium | reverse complement strand
GCCGCGACTGAGCAGGGGCCTACGGTCAGCTTCACAGGGGCTCCGGCAACCGCCGTCTATAACGCCAGCTTTGTTGTAACGGCTACGACGAACGCAAGCACTATGCCCCAAATCACCGGGACCGCGAACGTCTGCACGGTCAGCGGGGTTAGCGGCACACCCGCAAATTCTTCCGCTACCGTGGTTATGATCACGGGAACGGGCACATGTACCTTAAATGCCAGTTGGGCGGCCGATGCCCATTACCCCGCTGCGACCGCGCCGGCGCAGACGACCAGGGCCAGTAAGGCGAATAGCACGGTTGCGATCACCGGGCTAGCCCCGAATCCCTCGACCCGAGGTCAGTCCGTAAGGATTAGCTTTAGCGCGACCGGAACCGGTCTCGGGCCTACGGGGTCGGTACGCGTGACCTCGAGCTCCGGTAGCAGTTGCACTGGCACTCTGTCGTCCTCGCATACAGGGAGTTGTTCGATTAACTTCTCAGCATCGGGTACGAAGGTGCTGACGGCGCGCTACGCCGGCAGTACAAATTTCAATGCCAGCACGTCGGCTTCGGCGACACAGACCGTCAGGTAGACGAGTCTATCTCGCAAGAAGTTCAGGTTCGCGGAGTCCTGGCCCTGTTCACCTTATTAAGTAGGGAGTCGCAGAGAGCCTAGCGAGAACCTCGCTGCGTTTTCTTTCCCTTCAATTCTTGCATCCAGGGCGGATTTGATTCAGCCTGCGCTGGAGCTCAAGGATGAATTATGTACTCTGCTCCAAGTTCCAACCTGTACATGATTGCCATTGCCGGACCTTCATGTGCGGGAAAGACCGAACTTGCTAACGCCTTAGCAGTGCAATTGCGCTGTTCCATCCTGCAATTGGACAGCTATTACCGCGACCTCAGTGCAATACCTGCCCGTGAGCGAGCCGGCAAAAATTTCGATGATCCCGCAGCCTTGGATCATGAGTTACTCATACAGCAGGTGCATGCACTGCATCAGGGCCAGAGCGTCGAACGTCCGGTTTATGATTTCGCAACTCACACCCGCTTTCCGCAGCGAGAACGCTTCTGTGTGCATCGATTTCTGATCCTTGAGGGACTGTATGCCCTTTATTGGCCCGAGCTTCGCAAGCTTGCCGCCACGAAAGTGTTTGTACAAGTCCCCGACACGATCTGCCTAAACAGGCGGAAGCGGCGCGATGTGATTGAACGAGGACGCAACGTGGATTCGGTAGTTAAGCAATTCACCAAAACCGTTCAACCCATGGCGTCCTTGTACCTACAGCCTACGCGTGAATACGCGGATCTGGTGCTTTCAGGCGAGCAGGCGCTTAGCCTTTCAGTCGGTGCGGTGCTCGATCATGTGCAGCGCAATCGTGAAACCGAGGTTGCGCCGGAGGCAGCCCATGGCGCCGCGCCTGGTGGCTATCGAGACGAAAAAACCTGTATCAAACGCGCTCGGGGCGCAGACTAACACGAATGTGACGCTCGGCCGATGACCGAGAAGCAGCGGCCCTTGTACTTTCGTGCCGTCCCAGATGTCCCAAATGATTATTCTCTCATCCGTGCTCTCTGGTACGCTTTTTCCTAATCGAAGCCACAGAGAGGACGATCATGGCTCATCTTCGCACCGATTACCGACATCTGCTTCGGACCCCATTCCTGGCGGCGATAGGGATGGCCTCATTATTACTTGGTACGGCCACGGGCCAAACGCTCACGACATCGGATTCTCTGCTCAACACGGGGTCTCCCACCACTACTACCTATCATGCGCCCGGGAGCAGTGGGATTAACGGTCCAGTTCCGCAGGCTTCAAACAGCTCAAATACCTTATGGCTGATGTATGACAATCCGTGGGGGGTCTCGAGCGGCAGTGGCACGATCACGCAGACTTACAGCGGGACTGGCTCCTTTACCACGTCCATCAATTTGAGCGGGCTCCCGGGAGGCGGTGTCGACGGCTATCCCTTCATCCTGTACGGTTGCGATCCGTACAGCGATTGCTATAACGCCCAACCACCACAGTTTCCCAAGCAGCTGTCTTCGATGTCCTCCTTGGTTGTCGACTTCAATTACGCTTTTTCGGGTACCATTGCCGGAAGTGACGTGGATCTCCTATTTGACGAGTGGGTGTGCAATACCAATCATCCCACCGATACCTCGCAATGTCTTGAAGTAGAGATATTGCCTTACTATAGCTTCATCTATTTCGGCGGCGGCACCTTTATTAAGACCATCGACGCCCCCGTCACCCTAAACGGCGCCACAACCACGTTGAGCTTTGACGAATATGTGGGCGGCACGAACGTCCTCTTCTACCCGCACACAATGCCCGGCTTGCCATCGGGTCAGCTTAGGCTTAATCTCCTTCCGCTACTCACTTCAGGCGTGACGGCGTTCGGAAATAGCAGCTACCAATGGCTATCAGGAATCGAGCTAGGTACAGAGTTCGGAGCCAACTCTACGCAATCTTATACAGTGACAATTAGCAAGCTGGATATTGAACAAACCATGGGCGGTACGGCGCCCGCGCCACCAACTAATCTCAAGGCGATCGTCAATTAAGGCTACAACTGCTGCGATGGGACAGTGCCAGTCGTATCGTGAGACTTAGTATGTCCATGGTCCAAGCTGGCTAGTTGGTCTGTCTTTACCGACTTATGCGGACAGCGCTTCCTGGGGAGATATAAACCTTTTAGCGCTTCCTCTCTTCCTTCCTTCCTTCCTCTCTTCCTTCCTTCCTCTCTTAGGTTTGCGGCCCCTGCATGGGGCTCGATTGGCCACAGGAGTCAATCCAGCCCTTTGACACTCTGCTGCAACGATTTCGCCCGCAGGCGGAATCTCCCCCAAAGCACCTACCGTTCTTTGTTTGTTCGGAGAATAAGCGTCTTCCTTGGTGACTCCGTGTGTCGTCTGTCCTGCGAGTTCAGACCCGAGCCGCAAGTCATGGCGACGCCAACGTTGCTTTATTTTTGTTGCCAAATGGGCGAAACAGGGAAACAGATGACGTCAGGCCAGTGATTAGTGCTTGCAACGGAAGTTGGTCCCCCGAAATTGCATGCCTGACGCAGGTTGATTCGACGGGGAGATGATTCGATCCAGGCGTTAGGGAATTGTGGCAGTGGCCTGGTTAGAATAGCCGCCCTCGAGGTTATTTTTATCAACCGAGCTAGCTACATAGTAGTACGTGGAGCCGGCCAGAACGACCGAGTCTGTGTAGCTCGTGCCAGAAACTAGAGAAGAATTCAGCTTAGAGTACGGACCCGCTGCTTGCGTCCCGCGATACACGTTGTATCCCGCAACAGCTGAAGCGCTGGGGGTCCATGAGAGAGTTACCGAATGTCCCGAAGATGTCCCGGTGCCCGCGATTGATTGCTGTAGCGCGCCATCCGTGGCATTGTTGGTGAAAGAAATGTTCCCGGAAGCAGCGCCAACCCCTGAAGGAGTAAAAGTAACCGTATAGGTAGTTGTTTTGCCTGGCGATACGGTGATCGGAAATGTGATTCCGGTAACCGAAAACCCCGCTCCATTCCAGGAGGCCGAGGATACGATAACGTCAGAATTGGAGGCCATCAATGTTCCAGTGAGTGTTGAGCTGGCGCCTACCGTCACGTCGCCGAAATTCAGCGCAGCAGGTGATACAGTTAAGCTAGCTTGAGGGTTGCCCGTCGCTTGGCTGTTGGAACCAGAGGACCCGCCCCCGCAACCCGGCAAGCCGGCCAGAAAGACCAGCAGAAACAAAAGGCCCTTAGGAGACAGACGAACTATGCGCAACTGCTCCATGGCCAATATTATCCAGTAAAATCGGGCTTCAGTCGATAGATCACCAAAGGCAATGGCCGTTACTGTACTTTGGTAAACCGAGGTTTACCGCTGCGACTCGACCAATACCGCTAGCTTCGCTCAACTGAAGGCCGCGATTTCGTAAAAGCTAAGTCATGGCTTGAGAGCGACGGCTGGGCCGGGAAACGTATGTCAGGCGCCGGTGTATCTCGCAATGAATTCTTTTGGAACTTGATGATTGGTCGGCTGCGGGCGAAACCAACTGTAACTCTGCGACCCCCGTGTCCCAGTGGATTAGTAGACAACGTGTATACTTCGGAGTTTTACCTCTACAAGAGTTATAGGATCAATCATCGTTGGCATTACTGGTATGCTGAGCGTGTGCGGAAGTAAGGCGGCTGCCAGGGAATCCAGCGGCGGCAGTGTTTACCCGGTCGATATAGGTCCACACAACGCCGGTATTATTAGCTTGCAAGGTTCTCCGTTTAGCCCTGCGAGCTTGGCTGTTGCTGCCCAGCATCTCGCGGTACCCTATTACAAGTTCAGGTTGGAGTCGAAGTCGATTTTGAGGATGAGACAAAGTCGCGCGCGGAGACGGTGTTCCAACAACTCCGTTTCATCTCAGGCTTTTTGAAGCAGAACGTGCGAGCTGTTCAGATACAAAGCTGGTCGGGAAATCATTGCAGGCCGTGCGGCGCGTAGCGTTTACTTCAACGATGAAGACCCAAGCCCTTTGAACATGAATAACTCAGGAAGTGAGACTCTACCTCGACTTGCGTTCAGCTGCAGACTCGATGAGTCCGAGGCGGTCTGCCCTGCAGTTTTGTTCTTTTTCTTATGATCCAGGTCAACCATACTCCATCGTCATCGAAAGAGTTAAAGCTCTAATCCGAAGCAAGCCGTCGTGCACGACGTACAGACACGTCAATCGCACATTGGGTCGAAAACGTCTTTAATGGGGAGCTTGCCGACAGTTAACGCCCACGGGAAGCCTGTGATTATTCACATGAGGTCGCGTAGCGGGGGTGTCCCTGGTCACCTGTGACGCCGATGTGAAGGTTAACGGAAGGAATTTTTGACATTGGCTTCGTTCTCGCGAGAGCCAATACCGAGATGTATGAGCTATGCGCAGTTTGCCTAGCCGGGATTTTAGCCGGGACGTATCCCTTTGATTCGATGGGAATGGCGGAGAGGGAGGGATTCGAACCCCCGATACCCTTTCAGGTATGCCGGTTTTCAAGACCGGTGCCATCAACCACTCGGCCACCTCTCCGAAGCGCTTTTGCCAATGTGCCTTGTTTTTAGTTTATCAGGAGCTCTCTATGTTTTTGATCTGCTGGCGCTTACGCGCAAGATCTCCCCGCAACTAGTGGCACCGTCCGGGGTTTATAGCGATGAAAGACGATCTCCGCGCGTTCTTTCTGTAAGGTGCGACGCGGACCTCGGGAGGGGCAACACCGGGAATTCCGGGGAGGTTTATATGAGAATCCGTACCTTCGTTTTTAGTTTTGTCCTGCTGTTCGCGTCCCTTGCGGTTTCAACACTGGCGCAGGCAGATGAACAGAGCGACAACATACCCGATCCCCCGGCACGAGCCGCCCGGCTGCAGTACATGACCGGTTCAGTTTCCGTACAGCCGCATGGAACCGACGATTGGATTGCCGCAGTCCTCAACCGTCCGCTCACCAATTCCGACAACATCTGGGCGGATAAGGACTCGCGGGCTGAAATCAGCGTGGGCACCGGGCTCATTCGTATGGATTCCGAGACTAGTCTGACACTCACAAATATCAGCGAAAACTTGGTTCAGCTCCAACTGCACCAGGGTGCCATGAACCTGCATGTGCGACGTCTGTATAACAATGAGAGCTACGAAGTCGATACTCCGAACCAGGCGTTCACCGTTCTAAAGCCCGGCGACTACCGCTTTGATGTGGATTCAGAAGGAGACAAGACCGTGGTCACTGTTTGGCGGGGCGAGGGGGAATCCAGCGGTGATGGGCCCGCCATGCGAATTCGTGCAGATCAACAAGCGAAATTCACCAACGGGAATTCGATGACCAACGATGTCCACCCTGTACCGGATCCTGACGATTTCGACCAGTGGGCTCGCAGCCGCGACGAGCGGCTCGATCATTCCGAATCGGCACGGTACGTTTCCCCCGACGTCGTTGGCTACGAAGACCTTGACGAGTACGGAAGCTGGCGCAACAGTCCTGAGTACGGCGCGGTCTGGGTACCAAGCGGCGTCGCCGCGGGATGGGCGCCTTACCGCTTTGGACATTGGATTTGGGTCGCACCGTGGGGCTGGACGTGGGTGGAGGATGAGCCTT
>JAFAPG010000875.1 GCA_019247235.1 Acidobacteriota bacterium | reverse complement strand
CCGGCATTGTCCATTTCTGAAACCATCTGCGAATCCATTGCCCACGCTGCCGAGGATCTGGACATGGCGGCCATCGCGGTGTTTACCGAATCGGGCAATACTGCGCGAATGATGTCCAAATATCGGCCCAAATCACGAATTTACGCTTTTAGTCACAATCCCGCGGTGTGCAATCGCCTGAATCTTCTCTGGGGGGTACAGCCGGTTGAGCGGCAACACGCCTTGAGCGCGGAGCAGATGCTGACCACCGCGGAACAAGAATTGCTTCGCACTGGCCGGATCCAGCCCGGGGATGTGCTCGGTATTGTTGCCGGGACTCAGATGTCGACCGGTTCCACCAATTTCCTGCGCCTCCATCGGGTCAGCCCGGATCGGGCAAACACAACCAGGCCCGCATGAGCACCGGGGAACGTTTCGTCGACGCCTCCTTTGAACCTGCCGTATGCGGATTCCTGCATGGCGGCGCCCGCCGAGCCGGGCTGGTTCTCACTCATGGAGCGGGCGGGAACGCTCAGGGCGGTCTGCTCCTGGCTTTAGGAGAATGCTTTTCTGCAGCGGAATTTGCCGTACTGCGTGCTGAGTTGCCCTTTCGCCAACTTCGACCTCATGGTCCGCCTCGACCTCGGGACGGGGCCCTTGATCGAGCTGGCCTCAAGAATGCCGTTGCCATGATTCGCAAGCTGACCTCCGGGCCAGTGTTTCTCGGGGGCCAAAGCTATGGGGGAAGACAGGCCAGTATGTTGCTTGCCGAGGAGAGCGTTGCCGACGGACTGCTGCTGCTCTCTTATCCTTTACATGCGCCCAGTCATCCCGATCGGCTTCGCACCGATCACCTGCCGAGTATTCAGGTGCCTACGCTATTCGTGCACGGCACGCGAGATCCCTTTGGTTCGATTCAAGAACTCGAGAAGGCCCAGAAGCTCATTCCGGCGAGGACGAGCCTGATGATAGTGGAAGGCGCGGGGCACGACCTGGGTTTCAAAGGCAAAGCCAAACGCGCCGAGTTGCCGGAGATGGTGCTCAGCAGATTCCGAGAATTTTTTGCGGTCACGCCCTGAATGCAGCGGTCACGGCCACGCTTCGGTTTATAATTCAGCGTTTTAATCCTCGTTTTGTGGAGCTGAGACATGGCCCAACCCACGATGGCGGCAGTCCCCGGACTCAAAGACACTTACTCCCAGCTGAAATCTCGGATGGATAAGGCGGTTGATGACTTCCGTAAAGCCCTGGTTGCCACCCGCACCGGCCGCGCTTCGGTCCACATGCTCGATGGAATCAGCGTCGAGGCCTATGGCTCGCAAATGTCTTTAAATCAGGTCGCCACCGTGCATGCCCCAGAGCCGCAGTTAATCACCGTGCAGCCCTACGATCCGACGCAGCTGTCGGCCATCGAAAAAGCCATTCGCGTCGCCGAACTGGGTTTGAATCCCATGAACGACGGCAAGATCATCCGCGTGCCCGTACCGCCCCTGACCGAGGAGCGGCGCAAGGAAATGGTCAAGCACCTCCACAAGGTGCTCGAAGAGCATCGCACCGCTGTGCGCAACATTCGCCGGGATGGAAATGAGGCCATCAAAAAAGCGCTCAAGGACAAAAAAATTACTGAAGATGAGGAAAAACGCGCCATGGATGAGATCCAAAAGCTTACCGACGAAGAGATCAGAAAGATGGAAGAGATGTGCAAGGCCAAGGAAAAAGAGGTGATGGAAATTAAATAACCCTCTTCCCCCTCTATCTCCGCTTGGGCGATCGTGCTTTCTCGCTGACGGTTGTCGCCCGCCGTATAATCAAAGGAAATGACCAAAGTTGTCTATGCTGCGTGCCCACACGACTGCCCTGATGCTTGTGGAGTGCTGATTACGGTCGAAGGTGGCAAGGCGGTGAAGATCCAGGGAGATCCCGTGCATCCAGTAACTCGGGGTTTTCTTTGTGCAAAGGTCGCAAAATACCTCGACCGAGTTTACTCCCCCGATCGAGTTTTGTTTCCCGTGCGCCGGATTGCTCCAAAAGGCCAGACTGCCAGCGCGACCGGGCAAAGTCGCCCTCGCGCCCTCGACAGCTTTGAGCGCATCTCGTGGGATGAGGCGCTTGCGAGCATCAGCTCCCGTTTTCGCCAAATCACGGCCGAGCATGGAAGCGAGGCTATCCTTCCTTACTCCTATGGCGGCACCTTAGGAAAACTCAATGGGAGCTCGATGGACCGGCGCTTCTTTTATCGTCTGGGCGCCTCTCAACTGGCTCGCAACATCTGCTCTGAAGCCGGGAGCGCCGGTATCAAATCGGTTTACGGCATAAAACTCGGCACTGAGCCAGAACAGTTTCGCCATTCCAAGTACATCATCGCCTGGGCGGCGAACATTCATGGCAACAATATTCACCTATGGCCTTTCATTGAGGAGGCTCGACGGAACGGCGCCAAGCTAGTCGTGGTTGACCCTTACCGCACGCGAACCGCAGCCTGTGCCGATTGGCATTTGCCGATCAATCCGGGTACCGACGTGGCCTTAGCTCTGGGCATGATGCAGGTCATCATCCGTCACCAGTTATACGATGCCGATTATGTCGATCGCCACACCACCGGATTTCGGGAGCTGCGGGCGAAGGTTGAAGAATACACGCCAGAAACGGTCTCTCGCTGGACAGGGATTTCCCCAGCGGACATTGAGAAACTGGCGCGAGAGTACGCCAGCGTCCGTCCGGCGGCCATTCGATTGAACTATGGCGTTCAGCGTTCTGAAAACGGAGGCATGGCGGCGCGTGCGATCGCCATGTTGCCCTGCATTACAGGTTCCTGGAAAGAAGTAGGCGGAGGTCTTCAGCTTTCAACCAGCGGCGCCTATGAACTGAATGAAGCTGCCCTCGAACATCCTGAATTGATGCAGGCAAGCCTGGGCCGGCCGGCGCGCGTCATTAATATGGTTGAGTTGGGCAAAGCGCTGAATGAGGTGGATGATCCACCGGTTCGCGCACTATTTGTCTACAACTCTAATCCTGCGGCGGTTTGCCCCAATCACAATCAGGTGGTGCGCGGTCTTCTGCGTCCCGATTTATTTACCGTGGTACACGAACAGTTCTTCACCGATACCACCGACTACGCCGATATTGTTCTGCCGGCGACAACATTCTTCGAGCATCCAGAGTTGCAAACCGCCTATGGCCATTACTTTTTGCAGCTCTCGAATCAGGCGATCGATCCCCTCGGCGAGTGCCGCTCGAATGTAGAATTGTTCCGGGCTCTGGCGCAAACCATGGGGTTTAAAGAAGAGTGCTTTCGGGATTCGGTCGAAGACATGATCGACCAGGCGCTGGACTCACCGAATCCCAGACTCACGGGAATTACCCGACAGCGACTCCAGCGCGAACGCCATATGCGACTGAATTTCACCGGCAATGGGAATGCCAGTGCCAAGCCATTCTTGCCCTTTGCGCAGGGAAACTTCCGCACTCCGGATGGCAGAGCCCGACTTTATAACGGCGAACTCAAAGCCTTGGGGCTCGATCCGGTGGCAAGCTTTATTCCCCCCCAAGAATCACGGCACAGCCAACAATGCAAGAGCTTTCCCTTGGAGTTGCTGGCACGAAAGGCCGATAATTTTCTCAATTCAACTTTTTCCAACCTTCCCAATTTACAGGCACTCGAACAGGTTGGCGTTCTTGAGATGAATGCCATCGATGCCAAAACCCGCGGCATTCACAACGGCGATCGCGTGCGGGTATTTAATTCGCGCGGGGAGATGGAACTCGAGGCAAAGGTCGATGGCCGTGTGCCTCCTGGTGTGGTCGCCGCCAAGCTGAACTGGGCAAAACTTACACCCGGTAATCGGAATATCAATGTGCTCACTTCAGAGAAACTGAGCGATATGGGTAACTCTGCTACTTTTTATTCCGTCTTGGTTGAGGTAGAACCGCAGTTGCCGCGATGACTGGCGAGGGGCTCTGGCCACGATCGGCGACCATTCGCCTTGTGAGAAATAGGCGAAAGAGCGCGGGCAACTCGGCGGCCTTTTATTCCGTCTTGTCTGAGTAGAGTTGTTTGAGGCGTGCTGTAGGGTGGAAGCGGCTCATCTTGGACTAACTCTGTAGCTCTACCGTATAATTGCGGTTTTCCAAACTTCAGTTTTGATGAGGTAAGTCGCGATCGTTCGCTTCAGGCAGGAGTTCTCTATTCTGAGAAATGCAAGCGGCCGTGAGTGGCTCTCTCGAGCGCGACCTCATTTGTTTTCAGGAACTTCGAAGACAAGTATCCTTCGCGTCCTGCTCTTTTTTCTGGGCCTCGCTAGCTGCCCTTACCCCATTTTCGGGCAAGAAAATAATTTGGTGGTCGATATTGTCGTGCATGGAAACCGGAGCGTTCCCCGGGACGTAATTTTGGCTCATGTATTTACCCACAAGGGAGACCTCTACGATCCGGCATCGATCCTGCGGGATTTCAATTCTCTTTGGAATACGCAATTTTTTGAAGACATTCGCATCGAACGCGAGGCCACGTCCAAAGGGTGGATTCTCCATATATACGTCAAAGAGCGGTCCAGAATTAAGGAAATCAATTATTTGGGCATCAGCGCCATCTCGAAAAGCGACATTCTTGATCGCTTCAAACAAGATAAGGTTTCGCTTTCTGCCGAATCCCAATATGACCCTACCAAGGTGATGAAGGCGGCGACCGTGATTCGCCAGCTCGAGTCTGAGCATGGCCATCAATTCGCAACCATTCGTCCTGAGGTTCGCCCCATTCCGCCCGCCTCAGTGGGCCTCACTTTTGTAGTGCGTGAGGGGCCCAAGGTCAAAGTTGGCAGGATTCGTTTTGTAGGCAATCGCCATGTGAAGAGCCGGGAGTTGCGGCACGCCATGCACTTCCTTCGTCCCATCGGGGTTCCTCATTCTATCTTTCTCGAAAACCTGATGGCCAAAACCTACGACGCTACCAAGCTTGAGGATGACGTCGAACTAGTGCGCGAAGCATTGCAAAACCGGGGCTATTTCAAAGCCAACGTGGGCACCCCGGAGACGAAGATTCGCGACACCGGCCATCAAGGTTTCCACGTCCCGCTCCTACAGCATGGCTCGGGCAAGGCCATGGACATTACCTTGCCGATCGAAGAAGGCGAGCAGTATCGCTTGGCTAAGATCACCTTCAAGGGCAATAAAGCCATTTCCAACGAGAAGGCTCTGCGCGCGCAGTTTGCCATCAAAGATGGCGATATTTTTAACCGCCAGAAATTTGCCAAAGGACTGGAGAACCTAAAGAACGCCTACGGCACCCAGGGTTACATTAACTTCAGCTCCGTCCCTTACCCTGACTTTGATGAGCAGAAGAAGTTAGTTTCTTTTGAAATTGATGTCGATGAAGGCAAGCAGTTCACCGTGAGGCGAATTGAATTCGAAGGCAACACGACTACGCGCGACAAGGTTATCCGACGGGAACTGCTCCTTGAGGAAGGGCAGCTCTATAACGAACAATACTGGAAGCTGAGTATTCAGCGGCTGAATCAACTGGGTTTCTTCGAACAGATCAAACCCGAAGATCCGTCGGTTACCGAGCGCCACCTAGATGACAAAGCGGGGAGCGTGGATTTAACCCTCAAGCTAAAAGAGAAAGGCAAGAATCAAATCGGACTATCCGGTGGAGTCAGTGGACTGGCGGGCTCCTTCATTGGTCTCAGCTACACAACCAACAACTTTCTCGGCCTGGGTGAAACCCTGACGGTTCAGGCCAATATTGGCAGTCTCGAGCGTGATATCACCTTCGGATTCACGGAACCTTACTTATTCGACCGCCCTCTGACCGCCGGCTTCACCGTCTATGGAAGAAAGCTCAGCTATGATCAGGCGCGCACCAGCGCGCTCATCACCGGACAGGTGCTGAACGTCTCGGAAGCGCAACTGCAAAGCCTCCAAAACTACACGCAATCCAGTAAAGGATTCTCTCTGACGGCCTCTTACCCGCTGCCGCGGCGCTTTGGAATCGGCAAACGCGTGGGCGCCACTTATTCCTACGACATATCCTCCCTGGTTGCTCTGACCACGGCTTCAAAGAACCTCTTCAATTTCCTCGCTTTCAGCGGAGTTAGTGGGCCGAACGCGCTCAATGGCATCGTGACTAGCAAGATTCTGCTGGATTACACGCAAAATACTCTGGATGCGGCTTTGTACCCGCACTCCGGAAGTGAATACTTTGCCGGCATCGAGTTCTCTGGTTTAGGCGGCACGGTGCGCACCATACGGCCGCTCTTCGATTACAAGCACTTTATTCCATTGCAGCAGAACCGACGGAATGCTTTGGGCCTGCATTTTTCCGCTTCCTACCTATCCGGTTTCGGAGGCCTAGTATCGCCTCCCTTCCAGCGCTTCTATATGGGTGGAGAAAACGACTTACGCGGCTTTGACATTCGCTCCATCTCACCGGTAGCCTTTTTGCCCACGGCTAGTTCCGTGGCCCTGCGTAACCCGGATGGCTCAATCGTCCCCAAAAACCCCAGCCTTCCCCCAAGCACGACCAACCAGTACACGGTGCCCATTCCCCTCGACCAGATTACGTTTCCGGGGGGTGATATGAGCCTATTTGCCAACGCTGAATATCGCATCACGATTGCAGGTCCGGTGGCGATCTCTCCATTTATGGACTTCGGCTTTGATCCTATCCTGCGGGGCTCGCAATTGCGCATCAACAACGGCCAATTCACGACCATCAATAACACCACCTTCGGCTGTCCCCAGCAGGACCCAATTACCTTCAATTGCCTAGGCGGTCAGAAATTTCAGTTCAGTCAGAACCTCTCGGTTCTCAACAGCACGAATTGGCAACCGCGCGTGTCGACCGGTCTTGAGTTGCAAGTGTTCCTGCCGGTGGTGAATGCGCCCTTCCGTATTTATTGGGCATACAACCCACTGCGGCTCAATGATCTTTCCCAGTCCCCTGTGCCCATCACACGCAGCATGTTTCCCCAATGTCCGGGTCCGCTTTGCGGTGCGGGCGATTACAGCTTCCAATTGACCCGAAACACTTTTTCCCCCCAATATCAGCTGCGCGAGCCGCGTAAAACCTTTCGTTTCTCCGTAGGGACTACCTTCTGAGCATTGACGCTGGCAGGGGGTATTTCTATAATAATGTTCGCTATCCACACGCCAGGGGAGCCGGTTGTGCTTGTACTTGCGTGCCGCCACCGGGCCAATGTAACAACCTGAATCGGCTCTGTCTCAATCGCATCCAGGTAGCGGTGTGGTCAGAGTTTGCCAGTTCTGAAAATTTCGCATCTGAAACGTCAGGAGCATCTCTCGAAGGAGTCCCAGTTAATCCCATGAAACTAAAGTTGGTATGTTCTCTAGCGGCAATGGCGGTGCTGGTTACGACCGCGGCTATCGCTCAGACCGGCAATTCTTCGGCCACGGGTTCTGCCCCCGATCCCGCACCCGCCATAACTGGCGCGGGCGGAGCGAAAATCGGCACCATCAATCTCAATACTGCGATTTTGTACAGCAATGAAGGGCAACGTGACTTTGAAACTATGAGGAAGAAGTTTGAGCCTAAACAGAATGAGCTAAAGGGCCAGAATGATGAAATTGATCAGCTCAAAAAACAGCTCAACACGCAGGGCAACACCCTGAACGACGAGGCCAAAGCCAATCTGCAGCGGCAGATTGATCAGAAACAAAAAGCGCTCGAGCGCGGACAGCAGGATTTTCAGGAAGAGGTTTCAAATCAGGAGAACGAGATCGCTCAGCGCATTCTGCAGAAAATGGCTCCGCTCGTGACGAAATATGCGAACGACAACGGCTTTGGACTGATCCTCGATACCTCGAATCAGTGGCCGCAAGGACAGGTGCTATGGTGGAAAGAGACCATTGATATAACCAAGCCTGTGGTCGAAGCTTACAACGCGCAGTCCGGCGTTCCCGCGCCCCCGAGCTCTCGAACAACTCCGCCGAGCGGCAGCAAACCTTCGACCGGTGCGGGTGCGAGGACGGGCAGCGGGTCGAGCAAGCCCATGGTGTCTCCGCCGAGCACGACTCCGCCGCCGAAATAAGCGACACCAAGACGTCCAGTTTAGTTCCCGGGCCGTGAGCGATCACGGCTCTTTTGTCTGCGCTCTTTCAGGCGCGGGCGGTGTCTCTACTCATGATGGAAATTGATTGAGGAGAAGACGCCATGTTTAGCCCAATCGAAGCCTTCACACCCGGTCCAGGGGGCCGTTGGACAGCCCTGGTGGGGTTCACTCTCCAATTTGCCGCCTTGAGCGCCCTGCTGGTTCTTCCCATGCTCTCTCCCCGCCTCCCAGAGGCATTGACGCGACCCCGCATTTTTGTGCCCCTGGCCAGTCCGGCGCCTCTCCGGGTTGTGCACGAAACCTCGCGTCCAGGTCGGGATTGGCGTCTCGACCGCTTGGTTGTGGTTTCTCGGCCTTTTACCTTTGCTCGGCAGACGGAGCAAAACCCGCGCGAGCAAACGGTTGTGCCACCGGGTTATGCTTCACTCGCTCGAGAACAGGCGGATGGCCGCGCGGTCTACGAGTCGCTGCTCGATGGAGTGGCTCGACCGATGCCCGGTCCCCCAGCATCACGACCGACGCGAACATCGTTGGTGATGGAAGGCAATCTCCTCGAACGTATTGCCCCACAATATCCGACTATGGCCAAACAAATGGGCATTCAAGGCACGGTGCTCATCAGAGCAGAGATTAATCGTGAGGGCAGAATCGAACAAGCAGAGGTGATCAGTGGGCACCCCTGGCTGTCCGCCGCGGCGTTAAATGCCGTGCGGCAATGGAAATATCGCCCTTACTACCTCAATGGCGAAGCAGTCGAGGTAGAGACGGAAATTACGGTGAACTTCGTTCTCAATCGCTAGACAGGCACCTTGATAGGTCGTAGTACAGGAGTAACCTCGGGAGCGAACGAGGGGGAACTATAATCGCAGGCAGTGGCCACGATTGAAATTGCCAAGCGCGCCGCCACCCGACCCACCTGGGCCGAAGTTTCGCTTTCGACGC
>JAFAPG010000843.1 GCA_019247235.1 Acidobacteriota bacterium | reverse complement strand
GGATCGCAAACGAATCGCCTGGACAATGCCATATCCATGCTGCGGTCCCCATTGCAGCGTCTGAAGAATAAGCATGTCGAGTGTTCCCTGCAGCAGCTCGATTCGGTTCTTATATTGCCTTCTTTCGTCCATAGGTGTAGACACTCTACTCCCAATGGAGGTAGATTGTCTACTAGAGCTTAATGGCGCTCAACTTCGAAACCAAGCTACAGCGGATCCTCAGGGATTCACCTCGGGCTTTCGGACCGCTTGGAGGGGATCCGCCTCCCAGCGAGCCTTTATGGTCAGTCTACGGATAGCCGACCAACCACCTTCTTAGGAGAATCTCGAACTGGTCTGCTAACCCGGTAGGACGACTGTCCGGTTTCGGACGGCGCCGGTCGATCTCGTACGATCTGCATTTCGTAAGATCTCTTAAATAGAAGAAAATATAGCCGTTGGCTGAGGAGAATTTGGCTGCCAACGTGCCTCCGTTTTCCGTTGCTCACACTTATGGCCGTCGCGGGTTTGTTTCCTCTGTTGCGTTAGGGCAACACGTCGAGCCACAAAGGTGATCCCATCGGTGGCGCAGGATACGGGTGATTTATGAACTCTTTGTTACAAGATTTTCGCTACGGCTTGCGCCAGTTGCTGCGCAGCCCGGCGTTCACCCTAGTTGCCATATTCACGCTGGCGCTTGGCATTGGCGTGAACACGGGGATTTTCTCGCTGACTGACCAAATCCTGCTGCGTAGCTTGCCCGTGCCAAACCCACAACAGCTCGTGGTGCTCCGCTCGCCTGGGCCCCAGAACGGCGCCTGCTGGTCTGATATTGATAACTGCGCGCAGTCGTTTTCCTATCCGACGTATAAAGCCCTGCGCGAGCAGTCATATGTTTTTTCCGGTTTGCTGGCATACCGTGGCATTGACATCAACGTTTCCGGGCACGGCACCACCCAAAGCGCACACGGCATATTAGTGAGCGGAAATTACTTTCAAACGGTCGAAATCCAGCCTGCGCTGGGCAGGCTGTTGACTGCGAATGATGAAACTGCCCCTGGTGGAAATACCGTCGCGGTGCTCAGCTACGGCTACTGGTCACGGCAATTCGGGGCCGATCTTTCCATTCTGAATAAGCCGCTGATAGTAAATGGAGTTCCGCTTACCGTGGTCGGCGTGGCGCGCAAAGGATTCAATGGAATCCAGATCGGCGAGGCGCCCGACATCTTCATTCCCGTGACCATGAAGTCGCAGATGATACCGACGGAAGGCCATCCCCTTGAGGCACGCGACGATTTTTGGCTGCCTATCGCCGGCCGGCTCAAGCCGGGCATCAATCCTGTCAGAGCACAGGCTTCGCTCCAGCCAATTTATGGCGCCCTTCTCAAAGAGGACGGAGAGATACGCGGCGGGTTTCCCCCTGAGCTTCTGAAGAGATACACGTCCAAGCCTCTACTGCTCACTAGTGGCGCACACGGTCGTCTGGTCTTACAGCAAGACGCAGAAGAGCCGCTGCTGGTACTGATGAGCATGGTTGGCTTGGTGCTGCTGATTGCCTGCGCGAATCTTGCCGGATTGCTTGTGGTGCGCGGGGAAGCACGGCAGCGAGAAGTCGCCGTGCGTCTGGCAATGGGCGCGGGGCGTGCGCGGCTAATTCGCCAACTGCTCACGGAGAGTTTGCTGATTGGTGTTGCCGGAGGCGCAGCCGGCATTGCGATGGCTTCGGGGGGCTTAACTGCTATGGTCCACGCCATTCCGGCGGGCCAAGGCATGCTTGGCCTCGCCAGCAGCCTCGATTATCGCGTGCTCTGGTTTGCCATCCTGCTGACGCTTGCCACCAGCATTCTCTTCGGACTTGCGCCGGCGCTGCGCGCCACCAGCGTGGATCTGCGGTCCGACCTTAAAGAGCAAGGCACAAGAGTCTCTGAAAGCCGTTCCGGTGTCGGACTGCGCAAGGCCTTGATTGTGGCCCAAGTCTCCCTCACGGTGGTGCTTCTGACCGGCGCAGGACTTTTTGCGCGTACGCTGGCGAACCTAGAACGTGCCAATCTGGGAGTAAATGCCGACCACGTGGTGCAATTTTCCGTGTCGCCGGATTTGAACGGGAGTACGCCTGCCCATACGCTGCAATTTGCAGACAGCGCGCGGCGCGAAATTGCCGGGCTGCCCGGTGTTGGCTCGGTGAGCATTTCTACCATCCCAATGTTCTCGGGCGACGATATGAGCTTCAACATTACGCCCGAAGGTTATCCGAGGACGCACGATGAAGCCATGAGCGTGCTCGCGACATATATCGGCCCGGACTATTTCTCGACCCTGGGCATTCCGCTGCTGGCGGGTAGGGACCTGACTGAGGCTGACGGTGCAACAAGTCACAAGGTTTGCATCATCAACGACAGGCTGGCGCAGCGCTTCTTCGCTGGACGCAATCCCATTGGCATGCACATCGCACAAGGCGCCGGCAACAACGTTCATCCCGATATCGAGATCGTCGGCATCGTAGCCGACAGCAAATGGGACGGCCCGCGAAGCGACGTTGTACCGTTCATGTACATGCCATACTCGCAGGACCCGCGTTTAGGCGCTCTGACGTTTTACGTGCGCACCGAGCGTGAGCCGGAGCCTATGGCGGCGACGCTTCGTTCTGCTGTCAAGCGGCTCGACCCCAATCTGCCGGTTAATAACTTGCGCGCGATCACGGCGCAGATCAGCGATTACGTGTTCAAGGCCCGGCTGGTCGCCACCCTTTCCGTTTCTCTCGCATTGCTCGCAGCACTGATGGCGGCGCTCGGGCTCTACGGCGTACTCGCATACATAGTAGCGCGGCGCACGCGCGAAATCGGCGTTCGCCTGGCGCTTGGCGGGCAGCATAGCGATATTGTGCGGCTGGTGATCAGCCAGGGCTTGCGGCTTACGGTGATTGGTGGCGTAATTGGAATCTTTGTGGCGTTGATTGTGTCGCAATCGGTCGCGAGCTTGCTCTACGGCATTAAGGCGCGTGACCCCGTTACGTTCTTCGCAGTAAGCGTACTGCTCGCCATGGTCTCAGGCCTGGCGTGTTATCTGCCCGCTCGCCGCGCAACCAAAGTCGATCCCATGGTGTCGCTGCGGTGCGAGTGAGGAGACCTGAAGAGCTTGGCACAACGGGTGCCGGGCCATTCTCAAAACATGTGGGTATTTCCCGGATCTTAAGCTGTTGAAGGTTTCCGCATCTGAGCGTCATGTCGCCATAGTACGTTCTGTAGGGGACCACCTACTGCACAATGCCGAGCAACCGCGAACTGTGAATGCCGGGGGACATGATGGGAATGAAATGCCTACAGAAACAGACGCTCACATCTGATAGAAGCCCATCGTGGACAGAAATCATAATGTCCCATCTTCCGAATAGCCATGCTCCGGGTCCTTCCCCCACTCTGCCCGCTTGTTCGCAGTCCTGAGGGAGCTGTAGGAAAAGGCTCGCTCAGTCCGTGGCTTTGTGACCTGAGATGGAGAATCCAGTTCTGACATGTTTGGAGATTGTCGCTATTCTGATTTGGACGACTGGCCACAGGAGTGTGTTGTGCGATTCTTCAGCAAGCTTGCACTTTCCCTGATGTTTTCATCCGTGTTCACGGCGGCTCAGGGGTTTCCATCTCTCACATCCGAGCAATGGATTCAGGAGCTGCATTATTTTACGAATGAGATTCGGGGCGAACACCGCGATCCCTATCATCTCATTTCCAAAACCAAGTTCGATTCCGAGATTGCGGCGCTCGAGACCCGAATACCCTCAATGAAAGATTACGAGGTGGTGGTCGGTTTGCAGCGGCTCGCCGCTCTCATTGGCGACGGGCACACGTTCGTGGACACTTCGCTCTATCGGAGATTGCCTATCGAAGCTTTTTGGTTTGGTGAAGACCTTCGCGTCGTACGTGCCGCACCTGAATATAAGAGAGCAATTGGTGCCAAGGTTGTGAAGATCGGCTCGACATCGATCAATGAAGTCCGGGGGAAACTGCAGCAGCTCATTCCCCAAGGTGAGAGCAAATGGTTTGAGATGGACAGGAGTGCTGGGCTGATTACCGAGATTGAGCCGCTCGCGGCCTTGCATATCATTCCTTATTCCGATACCGCAGGGTTTACCTTTGAAACCGATTCCGGCAGCCGCTTCACACTTGAGCTTCGAGCCGATGTACCCGGTAAGAACAGTTCGCTTGTTACGCTTAGCGAGCAGGTTCCGCTCCCCTTCCAGCATTCTGACGCGCCCTTTTGGTTTACCTATTTGTCGGATTCGCGGACTGTCTACGTAGATTTTCACTCCTATCAAGATCTTCAGGAAGAAACGAAACACCTTTGGGAATTCATCGCGCAGCACCCGGTAAAACGTCTGATTATCGATATGCGCTGGAACGGCGGCGGAAACTTCGTGCATGGACGGCAGTACCTCGTTTCGAAAATCACCTTTATGCCGCTGCTAAATCGGCCAGGGCGTTTGTTCGTGATTACAGGGCGAAGGACGTTCTCCGCCGGCATGACGAACGTTACGGATTTTCGGCGAGAGACTGAAGCGATAATTGTGGGTGAGCCAACGGGGGCACGCCCGAATGGGTATCAAGAGAACCACTGGTTTAGGCTCCCGCTTTCCAAAATACAAGTGTCCTGCGCGACGTTAAAGTACCGATTTCAGCCCTATAACGACAGCTCGGCAGTGTTTCCTGACCATCAGGCTGACCCTGATTGGAGTCTCTTCCGCATAGGCAAAGACTCGGCTATCGATTGGATATTGACACAGCCATAGCTTAGCCAGGACAGTGTGAAAGACGTAATCCAGCCGAGAATTACGGGCAGCCCCCGGACGACGTATGTCGATGAATATCGAAAAGATCAATGCGACACGGCGGGTGCCGCTGATTTTTCATAAACTGTTGAACGATGAGCAATCTGGAACTCACGGGGCATTGTCAGCTTGTTTGCCGACCATCCTTCGCTTGAACCGAACCACTTGCGAGCCCTTCGTTGAGCGTGGCTTGACATTCTCCACTCTCAAGGCGGCCGCCCTGGATCAATCCTCGTGAGACTTGAGACGCCATCGGCAAGCAAATATCCACAGCTCCCGCCGATTGGCCCACGACCGTCGCGCGGTCAGGATCGCAGCTTCTCGGACGTTCTCCTTTATCCTCGTCAGAGCCTGCAACTGGTCGAGAAGCCGTCGCCCCTGACGAGTGATGCTCTGATTTCCGCTGTCGGCGCCAGATGAGCAAGAAATCTGAATGGGCCGCGTCGGTAGTTCGCGCTTATTGCGACCAGTTCCATGTACGAAAGCGGGGGCCGAGCGGCGTCATGTCCTGAAGCCTCGTATGCTGGAAAAACATCCGCACTTTCTTTGTGGAGAGCCGCATTTCCGCGATCGCGTTCGTCGCGCATTGTGTTGTGTACTGCAGCGGCTCTGGCGTTGCCTTGTCCAAACCGCCTGGCTTGCTCGAGGCGTGATTGGTCTCGGTGAAAATAACCAACTGCGCCCCGGTTACTTATAAAGGCGCAGCTCATTGAATGCGCAAGGCCCGTGCGGGGTCGATGGAGGCCGCGCGCCGTGCCGGAATAATGCCGGCAATGGCAGCCGCAAGCGCCAGCACTGCAATTGCGATGGTCATGACCTGCAGATTCACACTGGTGATCTCATAAAGCTGCGACTTGAAGTACCGCACGCAGCAGATTGCCACCGGCATGCCGATAGCCAGGCCGGTGACAGCCTGCAGCATGGCTACGCGCATGACCGTGCCCATTACGCGGCTGCGAGGCGCTCCGAGCGCCATGCGGATGCCGATCTCTGGCGTGCGGCGGACTACGGTATAGGCCATGACGCCATAAAGACCGATGGCGGCGAGTAGAAGCGCCAGCAGGCCAAAAAGAGAAGTGAGGCGCGCGATCAGCCTCTCCTCGATGAAGCGATCGTCAATCTGCTGCTGGAATGTCTGGAACTTTACGATGGTGAGGTTGGGATTGATGCTCGCCAGTGTTGCGCCGACGATCTTTTCAAAGCCGGGAATAGGGCGGCTGGTCTGGATAACCAGGGCTCCGGCGTACATGGATTGGTCGTTTTCGAGAGGGCTGTTGGGGTCGTTGGCGCTTCCGGCG
>JAFAPG010000786.1 GCA_019247235.1 Acidobacteriota bacterium | reverse complement strand
AGGTACAGTCCACCTCGTGGTTGTTGATCCAGGTGTCGGCAGCGCTCGTCGCCCCATTGTGGCTAGTACCGAAGAATACAACTTCGTGGCTCCTAACAACGGGATCTTGTCTCTAATGTATGCGCGCGAAGACCGTCTGAACGTGCGCCACATCACCGCGGACCACTATTTCTTACAACCTGTGAGTAACACCTTTCATGGACGCGATATTTTTTCTCCTGTAGCCGCCTACCTGGCGAAGGGCGTAGACCAGCAGAAGTTTGGGGAAGAAATCAGCGATTTTGTGCGTTTTAACGCTCCTAAACCAAAAGCGGTTGACGCCAAAACCCTGCGCGGGGTGGTACTAAGGGTGGACCGCTTCGGCAATCTGATCACCAATTTCACCGTGCACGATGTTCCGGCACTGTTTGAGGCTTCCCCGCCCACCTTCAAAATTGTGGTTGGCAAACGGGAAATCACTTCCATGAAGACCAACTATGCCGAAGGAGCTGGCAATGAGGTGTTCGCCATTGTTGGCAGTATGGGGTACTTAGAGATAGCGGCCAACCGGGCCCCTGCGGCTCAGCTCGTGGGCGCGAACAAAGGAAGTGAAGTGCAGCTGATTTTCGAGGGCGCGGCTGCCGCCGGCAATGGAGGGTGAACTAGGATTGCTTTTCTCCGGGACGTGCGTAGCGCCGCATTTCTGCCGTCCACAGAAGGAATCTCCGCAAGCTACTGCGTTCCCGCCAAAGAAATTCCCAAAAACCTAAAAAGCCGATTTGCTGCATCTTTACACCACAATAGGTTTCCATCCGCCACAGCAGGTAGGGACTCCGCCACGGGGAAAAGCGGTGGTGACGGGTTGCGTTCCAAAGGAAGCGGAGAATGGAAAGCATGCTAAACACATCTTGCCACAGGGCCCGACACAGAATTGAGCGAGATCAACCGTCCGCCATTCTCAATATGGTCCGCGCATTCTAGAGCTCGGCTAATCTGAGATGGTTGCGTCACAGATCGTACTTTTTCATCAAGTGACGGAACGAACGATAGGAGATCTTCAGCACATCGGCAGCACGCGCCTGCACGCCATTCGATTGTGTCAACGCCGCTTTCAAAAGGGAGCGCTCAATGTCGGCCACGTACTTTTCCATATCCAAGCCTTCGGGCAGCACGGCACCGGCAGGGATGGGAGAAATTCCCGTTCCCGATCCAGCAGCAGCAGCGGCCGATCGCGCCCGTGGCCGCTCTGCGGGAGCTTCCACGTTCAGCTCATCTCCGCTTTCCAGGGCGACAGCGCGCTCGATGGTATTCTCGAGCTGGCGAACATTCCCGGGCCATTCATAGCTAGACAAGCCTTCGACGCAGCCCCTCTTTACCTGGGAGATGGCTTTGCCGGCGACTGAGCTGTATTTCTTGAGGAAATGGCTGACCAGCAAGGGTATGTCTTCGCGCCGGTCGCGCAGTGGAGGCACGGCGATGGGAATAACATTCAGTCGATAATAGAGGTCCTCGCGAAAGCTATTCTCGACGACGTGCCGCTCCAGATCGCGGTTGGTGGCGGCAATTACGCGTACGTCAATAGCAATCTCGCTCGTTCCTCCTACTGGACGGACCGACCGCTCCTGCAAAACCCGCAGCAACTTCACCTGCATGGTCAGCGTCATCTCCCCAATCTCATCCAAAAAGATGGTCCCCTCATCAGCTACTTCAAATAATCCTCGCTTATTCTGGTTTGCTCCGGTGAACGCCCCTTTGACGTAGCCAAACAGCTCACTTTCCAGTAGTGTCTCAGGAAACGCCCCGCAATTGATAGACACGAACGGCTCAGCGGCACGAGGCGAGCAAGTATGGACGGCGCGAGCGACGAGCTCTTTGCCGGTGCCGCTCTCACCATAAATCAGCACCGTGCTTTGCGTTGAGGCCACGGTCCGAATCGTCTGTTTCAGCTTCTCCATCGCGGCACTGACGCCAATGATGTTTTCCAGTGAATTGCGGGCGGCGGCATCTCGTTTGAAGGCGAAGTTCTGGCGGCTTAAATTAACTTTTTCAAGAGCGCGCTCAATGGCAAGCTTGATTTCTTCGACCAAGGCAGGTGATTTACGAATATAATCCCGCGCTCCCCCGGCCTTCACCGCCTCTACGGCCGCCTCGTAGTCATCCACGGCGGTAATCAAAATCACCGCAGAATCTGGGGAAACCCGATGCGCATGACGTAAGACTTCGATGCCATTAATATTGGGCATCTTGATATCGGTGATCACCACGTCATAGAGTGCGGAATCTAATTTCTTTTTGGCCGCTTCCCCGGAGCTGACCGTCTCCACCTTATAACCGGCGCGACGCAGTGTGATATCCAGCATTTCGCAGATGGAGCGCTCATCATCGCAGATCAAGATGTTATGCATGCGTGCTTTCTTCAATGAGCGGCTCTTCCCTGGTAATCGTCAGGTCGGGGACAACAAGATCGGTGCTCGCGTCATTGGTGGAGTGAATCACTGCCCCGCCCTCCTCGGCTCTGCGCAAGCGCAAGATAAAGGTGCAGCCTTGTCCTAGTTTTGAGCGTACCCACACCTTGCCGTCGTGAGCCTGCACAATCTGGTAGACAATAGCGAGTCCTAACCCAGTGCCACCGTCGAATTGGGACTGGAACGGCTCGAAAACTTTTTCCACCATCTGCGGACTCATTCCTGGCCCGGTATCGGCGAAACTGAACTGCCAGTCCGCGCCTAGAGGTTCGATGGCGACGGTCAAGGTGCCGCCATTCTTCATAGCCCGAACCGCATTTTCACAAAAATTCCAGAAGACTTGTTTCATCCGATCTCCGTCCGCGGTGACGAAAGCCTTTTTCACCGCATAGTGACGAGCGATCTTGATGCCAGTATTCTCTGCCTCAAGCCGCTGTTCGAGCAGGGTGAGGGTATCCTCAAGCAGGGGCAAGAGATCGAGATTGACGAAGCTGTATTTTTTGTTTCGTGAATACGCCAGAAAGTCAGTGATGATGTTGTTCAATCGCTCCGACTCGCGGGTCACAATCTGCAATAAGTGGCGATGCTCTT
>JAFAPG010000649.1 GCA_019247235.1 Acidobacteriota bacterium | reverse complement strand
CCTGAGATGATGTTAGCCACCATACGCCGGGGTTAGACCTCTCGGTAACAATTTTTGCTATCTAATGATTGACACAACTGGAATCTCGGCACATTCTCAGACACATGAGTACGATCGCGCTTAGCGAATTGCTTGGAGCCCCGGTTCTTGAGCCGAGTGGCGGACTTTGTGGACGAGTCCGGGAACTAGCGCTTACCCCGGCAGAGGACCGCGCTCGGGTGTCCACTCTGATTGTGCGCACCAAAAAAGGCGATCGATTGTTGCCGCTGTCTGACATCTCCTCGTTAAACGGGGGCGTGCGCTCCTCATCTCGAGCGGCGCAGTGGAGTGCACCCCAACCTGATGGATTATTTCTGCTCGAGCGCGACCTGCTCGATCAGCAGATTATCGATGTCCACGGCCGCAAGGTGGTGCGAGTGAATGACGTAGACCTGCACCCTGAAACCGGCAATGGCCATGTTCAGCTCAAGATCGGGTCGGTCGACGTGGGAGCCCGAGGGGCAGTGCGGCGTCTGCTAAAGGGCTTAGTACCAATGACGGCGCTGCGACCGCTGTTACACCGGATTCCCCCCCGGTTGATCCCTTGGGAGTTCGTGGATTTGATCGAAACCGATCCCGCTCGGCGGGTGAAACTGAGGATTTCTCACGAGCGCCTAGCGAAGCTGCATCCCGCCGACATCGCTGACATCGTCGAAGAGCTTGCTCCCGATGAGCGGGAAGCAGTCTTTGAAACCCTGGATGAGGAATTGGCCGCCGAAGCTCTCGAAGAGGTCGAACCCAAGGTACAAAAGGCCATCGTCGAATCGCTCAATTCCGAACGGGCCGCCGAAATTGTCGAGGAGATGAACCCAGATGCCGCAGCCGACTTGCTGGCGGATCTGCCAGAGGAGCGGACCTCGCAGATTCTGCAAGAGATGGCTCCCGAAGAGCGGAAGGAAGTGGTTGAACTTCTCGAGTTCGGAGAAACCACCGCAGCTGGGCGGATGAATACGCAGTTCTTGGCCCTCGACAGCGATGCCAGCGTAAACGACGCCATTGAAGCTTTGCGGAATTTCCATGGCGCAGTCGAGACGCTAAGCACGATTTTCTTAGTTGACCAAGAGGGTCATCTGACCGGCGCTGCGCCCTTGGTGAAGCTGGTGCTGGCCAGTTACGAAGACAAGCTCAAAACCCTCGCCCACGATGCCCTGATCTTCACCAAAGCCGGGGCTCGCGAGAAGGACGTGGCGGCGTTGTTTGACAAATACAACCTGCACACCCTGCCCGTAGTGGATGATCAAGGAAAGCTGACCGGGGTAATTACCTCGGACGACGTAATCAGCTTATTGCGGGCAAAACTGTGAGCCGCCGGTAGGCGGCCAGCTTTCATCGGTTCTGGCCTTGGTACCTGATTTTCCCCTCGGTTAACTGACGTGACGGCATCCCACGTTGTCGCCATTGAGCTCAAACCAACGCTGGATTGACGAACTGCGATTTTCGGGCTGTTCAATTCCCCCTTCCTGCGGTTATTCTAATTGGCCGTAATGTCTAGCATTCCCAACCTTTGTCACGCGTGCGCCGAAGAGGTTCCTGAGTCGTTGGAGGATCCCGACTCGGACGTTCAACTGAGACCAGGAGATGAGCAAATCAGGAACGGCCAACGCGGTTACAGCGTCGCAGCACCCCCGGCGCGGAGGGCGACGTATGCCGCTGCGGAGCATACGATTCCGCCTGCTAGCATTTTTCGCCATCTTCGGTCCGGGATTCATTACCGCCAACGTTGACAACGATCCCGGCGGAATCCTTGTCTATTCGCAGGCGGGAGCAAAGTTCGGATACGCCCTGCTGTGGACCCTGATTCCCACAACCATCGCCCTGATCGTGGTGCAAGAAATGGCGGCCCGCATGGGCGCCGTCACGGGTAAGGGTCTATCGGACCTGATTCGCGAAGAATTCGGCTTACGTGCAACTTTCTTCACCATGCTAGTACTGGGCGTAGCCGATTTCGGAAATATTATGTCCGAGTTTGCCGGAATCGCTACCGGCATGAGCCTATTCAGCGTGACCAAGTACATTTCCGTGCCGATTGGTGCCGCTTTGGTCTGGCTCATGGTGGTGCGCAACTCCTATAAACCGGTAGAGCGCATCCTGATCGGCTTCTCGATGCTCTACTTTGCCTACGTCGTGTCCGCGTTTTTGGCGCACCCAAACTGGAAAGCCGCGATTCATGACACCGTCGTGCCTACGGTGAGCAAGAGCTCCGACTATTTGGTTATGGTCATCGGCTTGATTGGAACCACGATCACCCCGTGGATGCAGTTTTATCTGCAAGCCTCTATCGTGGAGAAGGGAATCGGCAAGAAACAATATCCCCTAAGCCGGTGGGATGTAATCGTGGGATGCATCATCACCGACGTGGTCGCATTTTTTATCGTCTTGGCGTGCGCAGCCACTCTCTATCACTCGGGAATCCACGATATCAGTGACGCCGCTGCCGCAGCGGACGCGCTCAAACCTCTAGCCGGAGAATGGGCAGCCCTGCTATTTGCCGTCGGACTAGTCAATGCCGCGTTACTGTCGGCCGCAATTCTTCCCCTGGCCACTGCCTATAACGTTTGCGAGGGCCTGGGCCTGGAATCGGGTGTTAATCGCAAGTTCTCCGAAGCCCCAGCTTTTTACTGGCTCTACACTTTATTGATTGCCTTTGGCGCGGGCGTCATACTGCTACCGCGCATTCCGCTCGTCAAGGTCATCTATTACTCGCAGGTGGTCAATGGCTTGCTCCTCCCCTTCCTTCTAATTTTTATGCTCATACTCATCAATAAAAGAGAGTTGATGGGAGAGTACCGAAATTCCACGTTGATCAACGTGCTGGCCTGGGGCACTAGCGCCATTTTAATTGTGCTATCGGCGGCTTGGATCGGTACCGTGTTGATGGGTCGCTGAGGACCATTAAAGGGCCATCAGCACCACGCCGGCGGCAACCAAAAGCGCCGCCCCCCAACGGCGGCGATCCACCCGTTCGTGCAGGAAGATCTTGGCTGCAACGGCGTTGGCGACAAAGGTAAGCGACGCGGCGGCGGGTCCAATCAGGCTGACGTCGTTCCAGGAAAGGCCAAACAGTAAACTGTAAAAAGCCAAGGCCATGCAGCAGACGCCCAGCAGGAAATATCGGTTGCGAATGATGAGTAGGATCAAGAAGCTGAGCCCTCGTTCGGCGCGCAGACGACCAAGATCCCCAATCTGCTTCATCGCCCGCGAAAGCAGCACGTCGCCAGCGCTTGACGCCAGAACTACGGCCAAAATCGCCAGCCAGGCATTCAGATTACTACTAGCATGATGCATTAGGAATGCTCCGCCGCCTTGGGCTGGCGGTTGATCTGAGGCTGCGGCGGGCGACGCGTCAGTTCCGGTCCGCTGGTGACAAAGCCGACACCTCCGGAAACCAAGGCTATGCCCAGCCAGCGCGTAGCACTGACTTTTTCATGCAAGGCAAATCGTGCGATGAATGCCAGTAGCACATAGCCCAGGGAACTGGCTGGTAGCACATAGGTGAGATCGGCCCAGGACAGGGCGGTCATGTAGGAAGCAAAAAATCCCAGCAATAGCAGGATTCCAATACCCACCCAGGGGTTTGCGATAGCGAATAGCAGATCGGGAAGATCATGCAAGGAGACATTGCCAACCTGTTTCATTCCGTACGACAACAGGGAATCGCCGACAGGTGCAAAGACGCTAACCCCGGCAAGCACCAGATACTTGCGAACATTCACGAGGTGTTACACCTGAACCGGCTCTTGTGGGGACGGATCGTGTACCTCGGCTTGTTCCTGAATTCCGGTACTTCCTTTCTTGGCCGCCTTTTCTTTGACTAATTTATTCCGCATGGCGCGGACCTGGAGGAAGCGCTTTGCTTCCTTGTACAAGCGCTTGCGCTCGCTTCGGTCGAAAGCGGCCTTTTTCAAAATGCGAAGCGCGGCTTTAGGACGGAAGTAGTATTCGTCGTAGAAACGATGGACGGAGTGAAGGATCTCCTCCGCCGGCAAACCCGGATATTGGATGTGGGCCAACTGATGTCCCCCCTCATCCACCATGTTGCCGCTGACCATAAAGTTGTTCTTTAGCGCAAACTCATACAGCTCGGTGCCGGGATACGCATGGGCCACTGACACCTGAATGGTCTCAACATCCAGCTCTTTGGCAAAGGCGATGGTGTTCTCGATGGTTTGGCGGGTCTCGCCGGGCAAGCCAAGGATGAAATCTCCGTGGATAACCAGCCCAAGCTTATGCGCGTCCTTGGTGAATTGCCGAGCACGTTCGAGTGTGGCTCCCTTCTTGATGTTCTTCAAGATTTGCGCGTCCCCGGATTCATAACCGACAATGAGCAGTCGGCAGCCAGCTTCCCGCATGGCTTTCAGAGTTTCAAAGTCGGTGGTCACTCGCGAGGTGCAAGACCAGGTTAACTTCAGCGGCTTTAGCTTGGCGCACAGCTCGACGGTGCGAGCCTTCTGAATATTAAAGGTATCGTCATCAAAGAAGTACTCCTTCACATAAGGCCAGTATTCTTTGGCCTTGGCCATTTCCCGCGCCACATCGTCGGTAGAGCGTTTGCGCCAGGCATGGCCGCTAGTGGTCTGCGGCCACAGGCAGAATGTGCATTGCGCCGGGCAGCCGCGCGTGGTGTAGAGCGACACATAGGGATGCAGGAGAAAAGGCACGTTGTAGCGGCGCACCTCAAGGTCGCGGACATAGATGTCGGTGACATGAGGAAGTGAGTCAAGGTCTTGGATCTGGGGTCGGTCGCTATTATGGGCAACCGAATCGTTCTTACGATAAGAAATGCCAAGAATCTGCTCAAGCGGCATGCCTTCTGCAAATTCCTTGACGGCGTAATCGAACTCTTTGCGAGCTACAAAATCAATTGCCGAACATTGGCGTAACGATTGCTCCGGCAACACTGTCACGTGGGGACCAACAAAGGCAATCTTGATTTTCGGATTTCCATCCTTAATGCGCTGCGCCAAACGGATGTCGCCAGGAAAACCAGGCGTGCTGGTGTAGAGCACTAGAAACTCGTAGTCTTTGGCGATCTCAACCGTCTGCTCAGCCGAGACATAGTGGGGTGGAGCGTCGAGCAGCCGGGAGCCCTCCAGCATGCCAGCCGGATATGCCAGCCACACCGGATACCAGTAGGATTCGATTTCTCGCGTAGCCGGCCAACGGGAGCCCGCGCCGCCATCGAAATTTTCAAAAGAGGGGGGGTTCAACAACAATGTTTTTAAAGGCATAGATGTGAGACTTTTATCTTAGCATTCCTAACCGCAGCCGAAGAAAAGGCGTATCTATCCGGTCACTTACCGAAAGAGTCCCTCAACGACTAAGGCTAAATTGGCGATCCCTTCCCGGCAACCGCTTTTGCCGCGAAAGGCTATTGGATGCACTGAAGGGGGTAAAAACACCACCCATACGACACCTGTTCCAGCTACTTGCTTTGCTCTACCCAGGATTCGAGCTCGCCCGTAGTCCGCAACAAGCCGATGCGAGCTTTCGAGAGCTCAAAGCCTGCATCCTGCAAGGCATTGTATTTCTCAAACATCTCCGTTCGTGCCAAGGCGGCATCGTGAACGCCTGCGCTTCCCGAGTTCATTCGGATCACCAGAGCATCAACGTTGGATTTCGCGATTTCGTATTCGAGTTGCGACACTTTTCTCGCCGCAGCCAACTGCTCAACGGCTCGCTCGAGCCGCAGAGTCTCCTGTGAGACCTGGTTCTTCGTGGCTTCTACCTCCTGACGGGCGCGTAGAGCATCAGCGTCCGCGGCTTCGGCATGCGCCTTTTGTCCGGCATTAAAGACGGGAAAGCGAATCACGACGCCGACCGTAGCGTTGTTACGTTGAAAGGCTCGGGGGAAGAACTGTACCCAGTTGTTAAACTTCGCCAGCACGGCGTACTGGGAAGCAAAATCGATTGACGGCCAGAGCGAGCGATGTTCGGCGCGGGCACGAAAGTCTTGGGCCAAGGCGTGTTGCTCGGCCGATGAAATTGCCGGGTTCGACTCGCTTCCCGCGGCAACTGTATCTTCAGAAGGAGGTTCGGGCAACGAGGGAACCGAGTCGGGAGCAGTTTGTATCGAACTTACCGGTAAGCCGGTCAACTGCGAAAGTCTGCTTTCAAGCACATCCACGGCGCCTTTTGCCTGGGACAGGTGAAGAGTGGCACGGGCGGTTACCAAGCGTGCCTGGTTCATCGACTGGGGGCTATCGACCCCTTGTTGAATACGCTCCTCGACGACCCGCTCCATCCGGCTCGCATCCTGATGCTGCTCTCGCACGCGGTCGATCAGCTGCTCCCATTTCACCAGCTCAAGATAGGTGAGCACAGTATCTTGGATAATTTGATTGCGACGGTCTTTACTGGCCTCTTGGGTGGCTTTGAGATCGCTGCGAGCCGCTCGCACAAAGTCCCGCAAGGCAGGGTTCAGGAGTGCGGATTGCGCGTTGATGTTGACCAGGGAAGGCGCCGCTCCTTCAAGCGACAGAGGATACCCCCAGGAGTCTCCCAGGCCAGAACCAATCAGCAGCTGAGGCAGGTATTGGTTGCGTGCTTCCTGTAAGGAAGCCACGGCTCGTTGGTCCTCCGCGTTCAACTCAGCAGCAGCTGGGCTGCGCCGAATCGCCAGCTCCACCGCGCGCTTTAGCGTCAACGGCTCCGCCTTTAAGGAAATGCTGGCGGAGAGCACAAAGCAAACCGCGGGTAGAAAAAATCGCGCCAAGAGCAGGGAATTCAACCGAGTTTCCATCTTTCCACCTTTTCGCCGTTCGATTGGGAAGCAATGAATGTTGGTCTTCTGAAAGAAAAGGAGAGACAACCCAAAATCGACCAGCGGAAAGGCGTGCCGGCGTTTAGCGATTCACACGCCGTAGCGCTGCCTGCGCAGGCTGGAATTCGCGTGCCAAATCGAGAGCCGATCGATATTCAGCCGCCGCATTCTTTTTGTCGCCCATCTTTTCGATCACCGTACCGAGAAGATAATGGACTTTGAAGGCCGGAGCCTGTTCCACCTGAGCGCGCGAGCCTAAGTAGGTTCGCAGTAGCTCTCTCGCCTCGGGCAAATTGCGCTCGGAGTGGATGAGAATCTCGGCGGCATCAACCAGAGCATCGGGCCGATCAAGCGCGGCCCCACGTACATGTACTAGGGCCTTCTCCATGTCATTGAGTCGCTCACAGTGACGGTAAAACAACCCTAGATTGAGCCAAGCGCTGGCGCTGCCATGGCTGGCCTCAACGGCGCTCTGGTATTCCCGCTCCGCCGTGGCGAGATCCTTCTTCTTTTCGGCAATCCGCGCGTTGACCCAATGAGCCCGCGCCGGATCAAGTTGCGCCAGCGTGACCGCCTGCTTTTCCGCCTTGTCCCGACCTCCCC
>JAFAPG010000924.1 GCA_019247235.1 Acidobacteriota bacterium | reverse complement strand
GGCCCGAGGGTAATAATAGAAAACGTTTACCGTGGAGGAACGATACCGCTAGGACCAGGGGAATGTCAAGTGAAAACCCAAGCCATGAGGGCGAGCCGACAGCGAATCAGGCTTTGAGTGTCGGATGTGCTTCCCAAGAGGATAGGACACAGGTCGCCATGCTCGCCGAACCTAGTCGGTTTGGGCAGCGGAGCCAGATCGCCGGTTGGTCTCGATACCCTTCGGCGAGTTGCGGAAAACGTTTACGATATCTATCCTGATTACCGCCATTCGAGCTAGGGACGCGCGCCAACGACCACGTCGACGGGAGGATGCAGACGCGATCCGTGCTTTCTCCTCGCGGCTGCTAATTCATGAAGAGATTTCCGAAAGCTGTGTTGCCTGTTTTTTTTCTGCTCTCCTTCACGGTTGCAGGTCGGACGGAGGAGTTAAGTCCACCCGTCAGCATGCAGGTCGAGGCCGATCAAGGCCAAGGCGATTTTCCTCCCATTTGGACTTATTTCGGCTACGATGAGCCGAACTACACCTATTCCTCGAATGGGCGCAAATTGCTCGAGGAATTAACCCAGCTGAGTCCGACTCCGGTGTACGTGCGCGCACATAACCTGCTCACCAGCGGAGATGGAACGGCATCGCTCAAATGGGGTTCGACCAATGCTTACCGCGAAGATGCTACGGGCAAAGCTATCTACGACTGGACAATTGTCGATCGCATCTTCGATACCTATCATCAGCTTCGCATCAGACCTCTGGTGGAGATTGGTTTTATGCCGGAGGCGTTATCGATCCATTCCCAGCCCTATCGTCATAATTTTCCCCATGGTTCAATCTTCACTGGGTGGGCCTATCCACCCAAGGACTACGACAAGTGGTCGAACTTGGTCTTTGAATTCGTAACCCACCTAAAGCATCGCTATGGCGAGGTTGAGGTGAAGGACTGGCTGTGGGAAGTCTGGAACGAGCCAGACATCGGCTACTGGCAGGGGACCGCCGAGGAATATTTCAAGCTCTACGATTTTTCCGTGGATGCGATTGTGCGTGCGCTGCCCCAAGCTCGCGTGGGTGGTCCGGACAGCACGGGGCCAGCTTCGCCCAAAGCCGCTGAATTTCTAGAGAAGTTTCTCGATCATTGTGCCCGGCAAAAAAATTATGTAAGCGGCAAGATCGGTTCGCGTCTAGATTTTGTGAGCTTTCACCCAAAGGGAGCTGCCAGTTGGCAGGCGGACCACGTGCGCATGGGAATCTCCCATCAATTGGCCGCCATTGAAGCCGGATTTAAGATCGTGAGTTCGTTTCCGGAATGGCGTCACACCCCGATCGTGCTGGGAGAGTCGGATCCCGAAGGCTGTGCCGCCTGTTCGGCGAAAAGCAACCCGCAGAATTCTTACCGCAATGGGCCGTTATTTGCTAGTTACACGGCTGAGGTGTTCAACAGCATTCTCGAGATGGTCAGCCGGGAACACGTCAATTTCATGGGAGCGGTTACCTGGTCCTTTGAGTTTGAAGGGCAGCCCTATTTCGAGGGCTTTCGTGAGCTCGCCACCAATGGCGTTGACAAACCCGTACTGAACGCATTTCGCATGTTCGGACTGCTGGGCCGAAAACGGATCAAGGCCACCAGTTCGGCGAGTTTGTCGGAAGAGACGATCCTCCAGGAAGGAGTTCGTGCGCAGGCCGACATTCAGCTGCTGGCAACCAGACGAGAACGCGAGCTGGTATTGATGATCTGGAACTACCACGACGACGATGTTTCAGTCGCGCCCGCGCCGATTGATCTGGTGATCCATGGTTTGCCGAGCGATCTGCTCCGCGGTCTCCTCGAACATTTTCGTATTGATCAAGGCCACAGCAATGCGTTTGCCCGGTGGCAGGAAATGGATCGACCGCAAGAGCCTTCTGCCGAACAATATCAGCAGCTTGAGCGCGCAGGGCAGCTCGAGCTCTGGGACTCTCCTCGCTGGCTGCCAATTCAGGCGGGAACTCTGAATATTAAATTCACGCTCCCTCGGCAGGCGCTCTCGCTGCTGCGTCTTTCCTGGTAAGGAAATCCAGCTGCCGCCATGCCAAGAGATTGGCGATGCGGTTTCTGCAGCCATTCCTCAATCGGAAAGCTCAGCTGCTGCCCAATTGTGTTTACGATGCCTGTGGCAGATATTCTTTGCCCTCAAATGTGAAGCCGTGACACTCTCCAGCGCGGACAAACTCTGCGGTCTCATCTTTGCTTTGGAATGAAAGTTGCGCCCCAGCACGGTTTTGACTCCGGTCCAATCTGCCGGCAAAGGGGTTCTTAAGGAAAGTTACCAACTTGCCGCCCGGCTCGATCTTGTAGTCAGCCATTGACTGAGTTCCTCCCCGCCGGCATTGTAGCGGAGAAAGTGTTGCTGAATGAAGAAAAGATGATGAGAGTAACGGCCACGTCGTGTTCGGTTTCGCGCTGAAGGTCTCGATGCCCTATCTCCAGCTAGCGACTGAATACGAGGCCAACACGGTCGGCTTTACCGCAGTATGCTCGCCTGGTCCCGAGTCGGCTTAGGGGAAAAAGCTGACAGTGGGCTCCTCGGCCGCTGGGGCCAGTTTGAAACTGGCCAATCTCACCTGGCCTGCTGCTGCACCTGGCGGCCGGCAGTTTAAGTAATCTATGCTTGGTTGCATCGTCTTCTCCTCAAGAAATGATGTAGGCACAAAGTTTCAAGTCTTTCGTTGTACGCTGTAGCCGATTAATGCTTTATCTTCCATAGGATCTGGCGCAGCATGCCGGACCAGAGTTGAAGGTCAAGGGAGGAGAGATTCATGCGCGTGAGTAGACGACGAACTTTCCGCTCCAAGGAGATATCCGTTGGTCTAGCATAGCCGCTCACCTGGAGTGACTGGAGAAGCAGGTTTAGAAGCCGTTCAACCTCGACCGAGGTTGCGCGTGGAAGCGGGCTCATGACCATTGAATCATTCGCATCGCGACCGAGCTCATATAGACAGACGGCGACCGCCTGCCCTAGGTTCATTGAAGGGTGTCGTTCGCAAGTAGGAATCCGCATAAGCCAATGGCAAAGACTCAAATCCTCATTCGATAGCCCACGTTTTTCCGA
>JAFAPG010000325.1 GCA_019247235.1 Acidobacteriota bacterium | reverse complement strand
GCGGTTGATCTTGAAGACCGCATTGAATCCTGGAATTCGCAAATGGAGGTCATGTACGCTCTGGCGCGCTCGCAGGTACTGGCTCGCCCCTTGCGAGATGTTTTCCCGGCGAATTTCGTCAGCGAGTTTTACCGTTTGCGTCAGAGTCCAGGGATCCACAATCTGTATAAGTTTCGCTTGGCCGCTCCTACCGGGGAGACGCGAATCGTCAATGTCGCGATTGCACCCTTGGTGACAAAACGATTTAGCGTGGTGGGGCGTTTGATCATCGTTGACGACATTACCGAGCGCATGGAGCTGGAGACTCAACTCTCCCAGGCGGATAAGCTTTCTTCGGTGGGTCTGCTGGCCGCCGGGGTCGCCCATGAAGTGAACACCCCTTTAGCCGTTATCTCCTCGTATGCTCAGATGCTCTCCAAACAACTACAAGGGGATGAACAAAAAAGTGCTTTGCTCGATAAGATTACCCGCCAAACCTTTCGCGCTTCCGAGATCGTGAATAACCTGCTTAATTTTTCCCGCACCAGCGCCAGCGAATTCACCCAAGTTGACCTTAATCGCATCATCCTTGACACCTTGAACCTGTTAGAACACCAGTTCCGAACCACCCGCATCCAGGTGCACGATGAGCTGGCGCCACAATTGCCGCCGATTCAGGGCAATGCCGGACGTTTGCAGCAGGTATTTTTGAATCTTTTCCTGAATGCCAAAGACGCCATGCCTTCGGGAGGAAGGCTGCGTGTGGCCACGACCAATGGCGATGGGGTGAACGTGACCATCTCCGATAGCGGTACCGGCATCGCTCAAGAACATCTGCAGCGAATTTACGATCCATTCTTTACCACCAAGCTTTCCATACAAGATGGGCAGCGACGAGGAACGGGTCTCGGACTCTCGGTGACTTACGGCATTATCCAAGAGCACGCGGGAAAGATTCGGGTGGAGAGCGCTCCCAATGAAGGTACGACTTTTTACCTGGAGTTTCCCTCGTTAAGGAAGACCGTGAATGTCTGAAGCGGCTGTCGTTTCGCGGCGCACGGGCGAGAATCTGCTGCCCTCCCAAGGCAGTGTTCTGATCATTGATGACGAAGCAGAAATCCGCGAATCGCTTGAAACCTTGCTCGAGCTGGAGGGGTTTGCAGTCGACGGCGCGCCCGACGGTGAAGCTGGACTGGCCAAGCTTGGAGAACGGCCCTTTGATCTAGTCCTACTGGATCTAGCCCTGCCCGATCGCAATGGCATCGATCTTCTCCCCGAAATTCGGGCTCTCGATCCGCAACTCTCGATCATCATGATCACTGCCTACGGAACGGTAGAAGATGCCGTGCGTGCTATGCAGGCGGGCGCGAGCAATTTTCTCCAGAAACCCTGGGACAACGAGAAGCTTCTCGCGGATGTTAAGACGGCGCTGGCGCGTCGTCGCGCTGAAGAAGAAAATATCCAGCTCAAACGAGCGCTTAAGCAGCGCTATAACTTTGAGAATATCGTGGGCAAAAGCGAGCCCATGTTAAAGATTTTTGATTTGGTCGGTCAGGTTGCGCCCAGCCGCTCGACGGTATTGTTGCAAGGCGAGAGTGGAACAGGTAAGGAGCTCATTGCGAAAGCCATCCACCTCAATTCACCGCGCCGCGACCGCCCCTTTGTGCCGGTTAATACCGGCTCCATGCCCCCCGACCTGCTGGAGTCTACCCTCTTCGGCCATGTCAAAGGGGCCTTCACCAGCGCGGTCGCTTCGAAAAAGGGGCTGTTTGAGATCGCGGATCGAGGCACGCTGTTTCTGGACGAAATCGGCGCCATGGGTCTTGAGACCCAGGCCAAAATCTTGCGAGTGTTGCAGGACCGAAAATTCATGCATCTCGGTGGAGTGCATGAGATTCAAGTGGATGTGCGAATTGTTGCCGCCACCAACGTTGATCTGCGCCAGTTAGTGCGGGAAGGGAAGTTTCGTGAGGACCTGTTCTATCGTTTGAACGTCATTACCATTGACCTTCCACCGTTGCGCCAACGCAAGGAGGACATTCCTCTTCTCGTCGAGTTCTTCTTGCGCAAATACTCGGAAGAGAATCAGCGCCCGCTCTGCCATCTCAGCCCGGAAGGGCTGCGTCCATTCCTCAACTACTCTTGGCCAGGGAACGTCCGCGAACTAGAAAATGTCATCGAGCGCGCGGTTGTGCTTTCCTCGAACTCAGTGATCGGGCCCGATCTACTGCCGGATCACATCATTGGGCGGGGAGCACTGATCCCGTTGCTTGAGACCCGCGCCAATGCCTCCCTATTCGATGTGATGGAGGAGTGCGAGCGCCACATCATTGTCGATATGCTCGAGAAGTGCGGTTGGAATCAGACCGAAACCGCCGAGCGCTTCCACATTCCGCTCTCCACCCTAAATCAGAAAATCAAGCGGCTTAATATCGAGATCAAAAAGAAATCGCGCGACTAGCTCCAAACGGTCTGGGGATGCCCAGAACCTCAGCGGTCAATCATCGTGGTCCACAAATCCCGCGATTGGCTCTGCTATAGTTTCTTTCTGAAGCACATGGAACTGGTTTCTCCTACAGAATGGGCCAAACAGCAGGTCAAGTCAGTGCAGGACTACGCCCTCTTGGCTGCGCGTTCGATCGGCGCCCTATTTACCCGACCTCGTTACTTGGCCGACACCACCCAGCAGGCCGATCTTATCGGGGTGGGATCACTGCCCATCGTGGCTCTTACCGGCTTCTTCACCGGAGGAGCGCTCGCCCAGAATAGTGCGGACACTCTGAAAAGGTTCGGCTCGCTTTCCTTGATCGGCCAACTCGTGTCGTTGGGCATGGTTCGTGAGCTGGGGCCGGTTATTACCGGACTGATGGCAGCAGGCCGAAATGCTTCCGGCATCGCCAGCGAACTTGGATCCATGGTGGTAACGGAACAAATCGACGCCATGCGGGCCTTAGGTACCGATCCTATGAAGAAGCTGGTGACACCTCGAGTGGTCTCGA
>JAFAPG010000323.1 GCA_019247235.1 Acidobacteriota bacterium | reverse complement strand
TTATCGCGGTCGTTGCCGCTGGCATCTTTGCCTTCCTGAAACTCGGACGCGCGGAAGACCCTACCTTCACCATCAAGGTGTTTACCGTTGCAGCGGTATGGCCCGGAGCGACCGCGCAGGAGATGCAGGACCTTGTTGCCGAGCCGCTGGAGAAGCGCCTGCAGGAATTGCGTGATTACGATCGCGTGGAGACCTTTACCCGGCCCGGCCTCGCGCTGATGAAGGTGAGTCTCAAGGACACTACTCGACCGGAGGATGTCCCGGAAGAGTTTTACCAGGCTCGCAAAAATCTAGGCGATGAAGCACCCAAATTGCCTCAGGGCGTATTCGGCCCCTTCATCAATGATGAGTACTCGGATGTGACATTCGCACTCTACTCGGTCGAGGCTCCGGATCTTCCTCCTCGCCAAGTTGCGCGTGAAGCAGAAACTCTTCGACAGCGGATGCTTCACGTGCCTGGCGTGAAGAAGGTTGACATCGTTGGAGAACAGCCAGAGCGTATTTTTGTCGAGTTCTCGTACGAACGACTGGCTACGCTGGGAGTGAGCGCACGAGATGTCTTCGATGCGCTCATTCGCGAGAATGCGGTAACCCCATCTGGATCTATCGATACGAATGCTCAACAGGTCTACATCCGCCTCGATGGCGCGCTCGATGATCTTCAGAAGATTCGGGATACGAACGTCGTGTCAGGCGGGCGAACCGTAAAGCTCTCCGATATCGCCAACGTGAAGCGCGGATACGAAGATCCCACAACCTTCCTTGTTCGTCATAATGGCCAGCCGGCTTTGCTTCTCAGCATCGTGATGAAAGAGGGCTGGAACGGTCTGGACCTTGACAAAGCCCTTGTTGCCGAACAGCAGAAGATCTCCGCCAGCCTCCCCGCAGGCATCAGCTTCAGCAAAGTGACGGACCAGGCGGTAAACATTCGCGAAGCAGTGAACGAGTTCATGCTGAAGTTCTTTGTTGCTCTTGCCGTCGTGATGATCGTTAGCATCATCAGCCTCGGTTGGCGCGTAGGAATCGTTGTGGCAGCGGCCGTTCCGCTGACGTTAGCGGCGGTGTTCGTCATCATGCTTCTGACCGGAAGAGTATTCGATCGCATCACGCTCGGCGCTCTGATCCTCGGCCTTGGACTTCTAGTTGACGACGCGATCATCTCCATCGAGATCATGGTGGTCAAAATGGAGGAAGGCTGGAACCGCATAAAAGCCGCGGGGTACGCGTGGAGTCATACTGCTGCTCCTATGCTTGCAGGCACGCTTGTCACCGTTATTGGTCTCATGCCAGTCGGCTTCGCTCGATCAACCGCTGGCGAGTATGCGGGAAACATCTTCTGGGTAGTGGGTTTTGCGCTACTGACCTCGTGGGTCGTAGCCGTAACCTTTACTCCTTATCTTGGCGTGGAGATGTTGCCCCAGATTAAAGCACTGTCTGGCGGCCATGAAGCCATTTATGCGACACCGGGCTACGAGAAGCTCCGTCGCGTAATTGCCGGGGCGGTACGCCGGAAGGTCTTGGTTGCTTGCATTGTTCTGGGACTCTTTCTTATCGCCATCGCAGGCATGGGACTCGTCAAAAAGCAGTTCTTTCCTCAATCCGATAGGCCTGAACTCTTGGTGGAGGTGACGCTGCCACAAGGCACCAGCATAGAAACCGCCAACGCGAGTACGAAAAAAGTGGAGGAGTGGCTGCGGCTGCAGCCCGAAGCAAAGATTCTTACGGCTTACATTGGGGCGGGCGCTCCGCGTTTCTTCTTTTCGTACAATCCAGAACTTCCGAACCCCAATTTTGCAAAGATCATTGTTCTAACGGCCAATGAGGAGGCTCGCGACCGTCTGAAGCTCAGGCTGCGTGAACGGGTTGAGCAGGGCCTCGCGCCTGAAGCACGTGTGCGCGCGTCGCAGCTAGTTTTTGGACCATATACACCGTGGCCCGTAGAGTTTCGCGTCACAGGCCCCGACCTGGAAAAGGACCGCGCAATTGCCGCAGAGGTACAGGCTGCAATGCTGAAAAATCCCCACACTCGACAGGTAAACGAGGACTGGGGTGAACGCGCGCCGACCGTGCATTTTGTCCTCGACCAGGCTCGGCTCCAACTGATTGGCCTCTCCTCCCACGAAGCTGCCGAACAGATCCAATTTCTTCTGACCGGTGCGCCGGTGACGCAGGTCCGGGAAGATATCCGAACGGCGGAGGTAGCCGCTCGAAGTGCGGGAACAGACCGCCTCGATCCAAGCAAGCTGAACGACATGACTCTGATGAATCATTGGGGGAAGGCCGTTCCACTCAGCCAAGTCGGTCACGTCGAAATTCGTCCTGAGGAACCGATCCTCAAACGCCGTGATCGCATGCCGACCATTACGGTAGAGAGTGACATCGACGAATCACTTCAACCCCCGCAGGTCTCCACTGAGATCGAAAAGGCGATTCAGCCGATCATCGCCAGCCTGCCCGAGGGCTACAGCATTCAAACGGGCGGCAATATCGAAGAGTCTGGAAAAGCGAACCGGGCACTTTCAGTGGTGTTTCCAGCGATGATTGTGTTGATGCTCACCGTGATCATCTTCCAGGTGCGCTCATTCTCCGCGATGTTCATGGTGGTCCTTACGGCGCCTCTCGGACTCGCGGGCGTCGTTCCGACGTTGCTCCTCTTTCACCAACCATTTGGGTTCAATGCGATCCTCGGACTGATCGCGTTAGCTGGCATCCTGATGCGCAATACGCTGATCCTCATCGGCCAAATTAAAACGAATCAGGAAGAAGGACTTGATAGTTATCGTGCTGTCATCGAGGCGACTGTACAGCGATCACGTCCGGTAATTCTTACGGCTCTTGCAGCCGTGCTGGCTTTCATTCCCCTGACCTTCTCGGTCTTCTGGGGATCGATGGCATACACACTGATTGGAGGGACGGCCGTGGGTACGGTGTTGACCCTTATCTTCCTGCCCGCACTCTATTCAATCTGGTTCCGCGTAAAACCGACAGCAGTCCCGAGCGATGAGGACCAGGCAGTGCTGGTGAGTGCATAGTGGAGGTTTCGCCATTGGAGAGCCTGAACACTAGCGTCTCAAGAGATTGCGACGACAAGGCAGTGAACCCTGGCGGAATCATGGATTGCGGCCATTAAGCCTTAAGAAGTTCTGGATGAGATTCTTGCAGCCATGCAAGGATAC
>JAFAPG010000313.1 GCA_019247235.1 Acidobacteriota bacterium | reverse complement strand
CTTTGTCTCCGGCTGATTGACATTCCATGTCTTCTCTATCCGATTCACTGCATGAGCAGCTTCCTTCCCCTGTTTACGCACGCGAGCAGCTTGCCGAGCGCATTTCCGAATTGGGAGAGTGGTTCCACAACTTAAATCTGGGTGGGGTGCCCACGGCTCCGCACCATTTTCTGGGAGATTTTCCCAGCATCAAATGGCGGCAGATTGCTGACGCCATTCCCCTGGACCTGACCGGGGCTTCGGTTCTCGATGTCGGCTGCAACGGGGGCTTCTATTCCATCGAAATGAAAAAGCGCGGAGCGCGGCGTGTCCTCGGAATCGACGTCGATGACCGATATCTCAATCAGGCGCGATTTGCTTCCGAAATATTGGGCTTTGACATTGAACTGGAGAAGCGTTCGGTATACGCCGCCGAAGCGATTCCCGGGCAGTTCGATTATGTTCTATTTATGGGTGTGTTTTACCACCTCCGCTACCCTTTATTTGCCCTGGATCGGCTGATAAAAAAAGTGGGCGGGAAGCTGATTTTTCAGACCATGGTGCGAGGCTCGCAAGAACTCCAAAGCTGGCATGAAAATTACCCCTTCTGGAACACGGAAATCTTCGAACAGCGGGATTTCCCCAAGATGTTCTTTATTGAACACAGCTACTCGAACGACCCTACGAACTGGTGGATTCCTAACCGAGCTGCGGTCGAGGCGATGTTGCGCAGCTCGGGCCTAGAGATCGAATCTCATCCCGAACCAGAGACCTGGATCTGCAGACCCACCGCGGTCGTTCGGGATGGGCAATATATCCTTGATCGTGAACTTGAGGGCTCGCTGTGATCGCCTAACGTAAGTCACAGAGGACGCAAACATACCTATGGTCGAAGCGGTGATGTTGTGGAATGAACCGAATAACCTTTCCCACTGGGATTTCCATATCGATCCCGATTGGAAGATGTTTGCCCGAATGATGCTGGCGGCCGCCCGTGAAATCCGCAAGGTCAACCCCCAGTTGACCATTGTGCTCGGCGGACTTTCGCCCATCGACCCCAAATTCGTTCGCCTGCTGGGCAGCTATGGCGTACTTGACTCTGTCGATGTGGTCGCTATTCATGGCTTCCCGTTGGACTGGAATCACTGGAGCATTCACGATTGGCCACACAAGATCGAAGAAATTCGTCAAGTCACCTCGAAGCCCGTCTGGGTCTCAGAAGCCGGGGTATCTTCGTTTGGGGCCGAGGAGGTACAGGTGTTTGGCATCCAGCGTACGGCAGAATTGCTGCTGCCGATTGTCGACCGGGTGCATTGGTACAGCCTCTATGATCTTCCCGCAACTTGGACGGCTACCACTCGACATAAGGAAGCCGAGGGCAGCGCCTATTATCGCCATTACTATATGGGTATTTTGCGCGAGGATGGTACGCCCAAGCTGGCACAGGCGCATTTTCCTGCCGGTCTGGGTATTTGCCAGTGGTTTCACTACGAGGATCATCGCTTGGACGATGCCGTCGAATGGCTGCGCGCCCTAAATGTTACCTCGCTCAGAACTGGGCTGAGCTGGGCTGATTCGTTCCGTCTCAATGCGGAGGCATGGTTCGATCGGCAAATGCAGGCGATCGAGGAGTTTAACACCACGCTAACCCTATGCTTCACCCCCGAACATCTGGGCATTGCTCCGCATTACACTAGCCCCCCCAAGAATCCCGAGGATTTTGCCGATTTTGCCCGACGAATGGTGGAACGCTATGCGCCGCCTCGAATGAGTAGGCCGGCCACACCGCTAGTCTCTGCAATCTCTGAACCGTATGCTCAACTTGGATGACGCTAGCATGCTCTCCCCGAGCTCCTTCAACAGCCGCTTTGCCCAAAACACGTCGCTTTTGAATTCTACATGGCATAGTTTGACCGACAAGACATCTCACGTTGGATGACATTCATCCAACATTCGCTGGGAATGTACCTCTGTTGCAACGTTTCTTGTGCACCAGGCAAATGTGCCGAGCCCAAGTAGTTGCCGGGCGGAGTTAAAGACCTTTGACAGGAGCCTGCCTCAAGTGAAAGCAAAACTGATTCTTATCACTGGGGGCGCCGGTTTTGTGGGTGCTCATACCGCGGATGCTTTGATCGCAGCCGGACACCAGGTTCGCATCTTTGACAGCCTCAGTTCGCAAGTCCATCGCGGAGGAGCTTGCTATGTTCCCAAAGACGCGGAGTTCATCTTAGGCGACGTGCGCAACTTGGAAAAGTTGCGCAAAGCTGTCGAAAAGGCAGAGGTAATTTTTCACCTGGCGGCCGCCGTTGGCGTCGGACAGTCCATGTATGAAATTGCCGAGTATACCTCGGTAAATAATCTCGGCACCGCTAATCTGTTGCAGGCGATTTTGGACACACGTTCAACGCCGGAAAAGATTGTGGTTGCCTCTTCCATGTCGATCTACGGCGAGGGCAGATACCAGTGCCCAAAGCACGGTGAAGTCTCGCCGCCGCCTCGGCCACTCGCACAACTGGTGGAGAAAAAATGGGAAATGCTGTGTCCGAGCTGTGGAGAGTCTCTGACACCGGTTGCCACGCGAGAGGACAAGCCGCTGCAGGCCACCTCGGTTTACGCCTTGTCCAAAAAAGATCAAGAAGAAATCACCCTGCTTTTCGGGCGCACCTATCAGATCCCCTCGCTGGCCTTGCGCTACTTTAATATCTATGGTCCCCGGCAGTCCTTGTCCAATCCCTACACGGGAGTCGCGGCAATCTTCGCCTCGCGTCTGTTGAACCGCAAAGCTCCCCTGATTTTTGAAGACGGGCGGCAGATGAGGGATTTCGTAAGCGTGCATGATGTAGTACAGGCGAACTTGCGCGCCATGGAGTGTTCACAGGCGGACGGGCAAGCCCTGAATATCGGCTCCGGCAACCCAATAACCATTCGTCAGGTGGCCGACGAATTAGGCCAGCAGCTAGGCAGCAGGTTCCCTGCTGAAATCACCGGGAAGTATCGCGCCGGAGATGTGCGCCATTGTTTTGCTGATATCAGCGCCGCGCGCTCTCTTTTAGGATATCGACCGAGCGTCGGTTTCGAGCAGGGATTCGAGGAGTTGGTTGGCTGGCTGCGATCACAATCGGCCAAGGATGATGTCGACCAGGCCATGGCCCAGCTGGCGGTTCACGGCTTGGTTGCATAGTCGTCTCGGCACACGCTTGCCGCCGTCACCAGCCCTTTGGGGTGCAGTCGAGGTACGAGATGAAGAAGCTGTTACCATTCCGTTCTGTCCTGATCTTTGGTGGAGCCGGGTTTGTAGGTTCGAATTGGGCGGCGCATTTGCTCGATACCAGCGATGCCCGTGTTCACATCTTTGACAATCTCTCCCGGCCGGGTGTGCAACAGAATCTCGAATGGCTGGCTGGCAAGAGTATTGAACCAGAGCGCCTGAGATTTACGCGCGGAGATGTACGCGACGCGAGCGCAGTTACTCGCGCGGTTCAGGGAGCGACAGAAATCTATCATTTCGCCGCCCAAGTTGCCGTAACCTCTTCGCTGACTGATCCACGACATGATTTCGAAGTCAATGCTCTGGGCACGTTGAATATCTTGGAGGCAGCGCGCGCCAGTGGGCGTCAGCCCTTCCTCTTGTTTACCTCGACCAACAAGGTTTACGGAAGTCTCGCCCACCGGCGCTTAATCCTCCAAGACAAGCGCTATTGTCCAGTGGGAGAGCCGGCGGTGAACGAGTCCCAGCCGCTCGATTTGTACTCACCCTATGGTTGTTCTAAGGGAGCGGCGGACCAATATGTTCATGATTACCACAGAATGTTTCATCTGCCCACCGTGGTATTTCGCATGTCGTGCATCGCCGGCGCCAGGCAATTTGGAAATGAAGATCAAGGTTGGGTGGCGCATTTTGTTCATTCTGCGCTCGATGAAAAGCCAATTTCTATTTACGGCAATGGTCGACAGGTTCGTGACGTGCTTTCGGTGTGTGACCTGATCCTTGCTTTTGAAAAGGCTCGCCTCGAGATTGACCAGACGGCCGGCCAGATTTACAACGTCGGCGGAGGCGCGGGAAACGCGGCTTCGTTGCTCGAAGTGATTGAGGAAATTGAGAGCATCACCGAGCGCCGGCTTGCCTTCAGCTTTGAGCCACCCCGACCCGGAGACCAGCTGTTCTACGTCACCGATTTTGACAAACTGTCGCAGCACACGGGGTGGAAGCCGCAGCGCAGCCTGCGACAAACTATCGAGGACATCTATGAGTGGTCGAAGCAGCGACGTGCCATTTCGCAGCGCGTGCCCATGCCTGCGCTCAGCCGACCGCTGCTTGATGGTATTCCAGAGGCAGCTTCATGAAATTTGCATTGGTTAATCCGGCTTGGACTTTTCAAGGCTCCACGTACTTCGGCTGCCCAGAGACCCATTATCCTCTGGAGCTGTTGTTTGCCTTTGATCAGATTCAAGCGCAGGGGCATGAGCCGCTGCTCATCGACGCCCATCTTGAACAATTGTCGGTAAGCGAGGTGAGAGCCCAGATCGACCGTTTTCATCCAGATTTTCTGGTGATTCCGACCGCGCCCTCCTACCTTTTTTGGCGCTGTCCACCGCCGGAGTTGCGCATCCCGCGGAAGTGGTTTCAGCAGCTGGGAAGCTCCGCCATCAAGGTGGCCATTGGCCCGCACCCGTCGGCCACGCCGGCAGCCACATTGCGCAAATTAGATTGTCAGGTGGCCTTGCGTGGCGAACCCGACCAAACCCTTCCCGAACTGGCCTCGCGCCCCTGGTCGAGTATTCAAGGTTGCTCGTGGCGCGATGATTCTGGAATGCATTTAAGTCCTGGCTTAGGCGTAACCGACATGAAAGCATTGCCTGCGCTCAGCTTCGCCAATTATCCGGTCGAGCGACATGGCCATCGTCACCACGTATTTGAAGGACAAGGTCGCGGGGCGGAACTGGAGTTTGCCCGCGGTTGCCCCTGGGCATGCAGCTTTTGCAATAAGACGCTATTCCGTAACAAATTCCGGGAACGAATGCTGGACGCGGTTCTCGCAGAAGTAGATACCCTGATCTCCCGCGGAGTCGACTATATTTACTGGATTGACGAGATCTTTGGGGTAGGAAAGACAGTTCGCCAGCTGCTTGAACACTTGAGTACGCGCAAAATCAGTATTGGCTTACAAACCCGCATCGATCTCTGGAACGAAGAGTCGCTCGACCTGCTGGGGCGAGCGCATTGCATCTCAATGGAGTGCGGGATCGAGTCGGTAACCGATGCCGGTCGCGATGAGTTGAACAAGAATTGCCGTCTTTCGACCGAGCGCATCGCCGAACTTTTGATCTATGCTCGGCAACGCGTGCCCTGGGTGCAAGCCAATCTAATCTTGACCGAGCACGATGACCGCGACCAGGTGCGTGATTTTCAGGAAAACCTGCGTCGCCACGGGGTGTGGGTGAGCGAGCCGGTGCCTATGTTCGCCTTTCCCGGAACGCCCGATTATCTCCAGCGTTTTGGACCGCCCGATGATTATGCCTGGGAACGCGCCCACCGCCATTACCTCCAAGTCTTTCGGGAGAAGGGTTTTTCTGACATTCAGGACCAGCAACCTATCCCCATCGAGGATTTGGAATGCACCTATTGATCACCTCCGATACCGTCGGCGGGGTCTGGACCTACACACAAGAATTAGTTACCGGGCTCGCCCATGGCGGACATCGGGTCACTCTGGTCAGCTTTGGCCGACTTCCGCTTCCCCATCAGACAACTTGGATTGAGAATCTGCCCGAAGTCGACTATCGTCCCACCGAATATCGACTGGAATGGATGGAGGTATGTGAACGCGATATCGAGGAGTCAAGAAATTATCTGCGCCTACTCGCCGAGGAGATCGCGCCCGATCTTTTGCACCTGAGCCAATATTGCTACGGTGACATTCCCCTGCAGATACCGAAAATTGTTGTCGCGCATAGTGATCTAGTTAGCTGGTGGGTGGCGGTGCATGGCGTTGAACCCGATGATACCCCATGGATACGCCGCTACCGAGAGCGCGTGAGCAGTGGGTTAAGTCACGCGGATATGGTGATTGCCCCTTCACGGTGGATGCTGGATGCGCTTTTGCAGCATTATCCACGTCCCCAGCAGAGTCGGGTGATCCACAATGGACGGACGGCAGGTGCCTTCGATCCGGATCGAGCTAAGAAAGAGTTCATTCTCACTGTCGGTCGTCTGTGGGACGCGGCCAAGCAAGTGTCGCTTCTCTATCGGCGGCAACTGCCCTGGCCGGCTTCAATCGTCGGTTGGCAGGAGGAGCCGGGCAAGGAGACCGGAGGCGCGTTGCCGGCAGATCGGGAGGACCTGGAATTTTTGCCTCCGCAATCGCAAAGGGAATTACGCGAGCTTTATGCGCGTGCGGCCGTCTATGCCGCCACCTCGCGCTATGAACCCTTCGGTTTGTCTCCACTCGAGGCGGCATTTTCTCGCTGCACACTGGTAGCGAATGATAACCCCGTATTTCACGAATTGTGGGGGGAGGCGGCGCTGTATTTTAAAAAGGACGATGTCGACGATCTTTGCCGCCTATTGCAGCAGCTTGCGGGCGATCGCTACATGCGGGAAGAATATGGCGAGAGAGCGCTCAACCGGGCACGCCAGGCGTTCACCGCCGAGCAGATGGTTGAACAGTACGAAGGCATTTACCAAGAGATTTGTTCTCCCGCGGGGGTGGAATGAGCACTCGCCTCAGCTTCCGCTTTTTTGCCCATTCCTGGATTTCTGATTGGAATCATGGCAACGCTCATTTTCTCCGCGGACTGACCAGCGAGCTCATCAAGCGTGGCCACGAGGTGCGCTGTTATGAAGAGCGAAATAGTTGGTCGATGATGAATCTGGCACGCGAAGCCGACGGGGCAGCCGCCGAGGCTCTGATCAGTTTTCGCCGGGCCTTTCCTGAGCTCGACGTGCGCTTTTACAGCGCGGACACGGAGTTGGACGATTTTCTGGCTCGCGAGTTGCGGGGGGCCGATGTGGTGCTTGTGCACGAATGGAATTCACCGCAGCTCGCCTGTTCTATCTTAGCCTGGAAAGCTAAGCTCAAATTCCGCGCCCTGTTTCATGACACCCATCATCGTGCCTATACCAGTGCGCACGAGATTCTGCGTTTTCCCCTCGAGCAATTTGACGGCGTGCTGGCCTTCGGGGAAGCCATTCGCCGAATCTACAGTGACGCATTTGGCGTGAAACGCGCTTGGACCTTCCACGAAGGTGCCGACACCACGCATTTCTATCCCCGACCGGCACGTCAGGACACCGATGTAGTCTGGATTGGCAACTGGGGCGACGAGGAACGGGCGCGCGAGCTCGAGGAGTTCCTGGTCTCGCCTGCTGCCGCGCTGCGCAACTACCGCTTCGCCGTGCACGGCGTGCGTTACCCGCCCGCGGCGCTCGAGCGACTGGCGCAGTCCGGGATCGAGTTCCGTGGTTACTTGCCCAACTTGCGCTCCCCGGATATGTACGTACGCAGTAAAATCAGCCTCCATGTACCGCGGCGTTTCTATGCCAATGGCTTGAGCGGCGTGCCCACAATTCGGGTCTTTGAAGCGCTGGCAGCGGGTTCGCCGTTACTGTGTTCCCCCTGGAGTGACAGCGAGAAACTATTCCGCGCTGGCCAGGATTACATCTCGGTTCCTGACGCGGCAGCGATGATCTCCGAATTGAGACATCTGCTCGAGGACCACCAGGCGCGGGCGCAACTGGCGGCGAGTGGAGTGACAACCGTTCGCGCGCGTCACACCTGCGGCCATCGTGCCGAGCAGCTGCTTGAAATCTGTCACGAGCTGGAGAAGGATCGATGAAGATTTACGTGATTGGTTCCAGTTTGACCTCCTGTTACTGGAACGGCGCCGCGACCTATTATCGCGGAATTTATAAGAATCTCAGCCATTGCGGGCACCAGATTACCTTTGCCGAGCCCGACATTTACCGCCGGCAACAGAACCGCGACTGCGCTTCGATCGAATATGCCAACATTCGTATCTATCAAACCCCCCGCGAGCTGGCATCGATTTTGGCGGAGGCTTCGGCGACGGATCTGATCGTCAAGCACAGCGGCGTGGGCGCGGATGACGAACTGTTGGAGGCCGAGGTTCTAAACTGTCGTTCTCCGGAGCGACGGGTAGCGTTCTGGGATGTTGACGCACCGGCGACTCTGGCGCGCCTCAGTCGCAACCCGACCGATCCCTTTCGGTCGCTGATTCCACAATACGATTTCGTCTTCACTTATGGAGGTGGCATCTCGGTCTGCCAAGCGTACTTGCGCTTGGGTGCGAAGAACTGCTTCCCCATCTATAACGCGCTTGATCCTGACACCCATTTTCCCGTCGCCGCCGATCCAGCGTTCCACTGCGACCTGGCTTTCGTGGGTAATCGCATGCCCGATCGCGAGGCCCGCGTCGAGCAGTTCTTTTTTCAAGCCGCCGAGCTCGCTCCGCGGGCGAAATTTCTTTTAGGGGGGGAAGGTTGGAAGGGCAGAAGTTTGCCCGACAACGTCCGCTCCATTGGGCATGTGGGCACAGCCAATCATAACCTCATCAATTCGTCCGCTGATTTCGTGCTCAACATCAACCGCGAGTCCATGGCCCAGGTGGGCTTCTCCCCGCCGACTCGGGTCTTTGAGGCAGCTGGCTCGGCGGCTTGCATGATTACCGATGCCTGGCCGGGGATCGAACAGTTCTTTGTCCCCGGCCGCGAAATTCTCGTAGCCTCTTCGGCGGAGGATATTGTCGACTACTTGCGCACGGTGAGGCGGCCACAGGCGCGCTCGCTGGGATTAGCCATGCGACAACGTGCGTTGCGCCATCATACCTATCAGCTACGAGCCCACCAGGTCGATCAGATTTTGCGGCAGTTCTGGCACGCGAAGTCTGGACCCGCAACCCAGTCTGAGGATTCGCCGGGTCAGTTCGCCGAGGTTATCTGCGAGGAGACGCATTGAAGATCGTCATCTGTGGATTGGCTATTACCTCATCCTGGGGGAACGGGCACGCGACTACGTACCGTGCCTTGGCCCGGGCCTTGCACTCGCGAGGTCACGAGATTGTGTTTCTCGAACGGGATTTGGAGTGGTATGCGTCGAACCGCGACATGCCTGAACCTGTGTTTTGCCGCGTGTTCATCTACAAGAGCTGGTCGGAAGGTTTGCCGCGATTGCGGCGAGAACTGGCCGATGCTGATGTGGCCATGGTCGGGTCTTACTTCCCCGATGGCATCGATGCGATCGGCTGTATCCTTGACTCAGCAGTCGCGGTGAAAGCGTTTTACGACATCGATACTCCCATTACGGTGAAAAAGTTAAGGGGAGGCGATGCGGAATACCTGCGCCGCGATCAACTCAGCGGATTTGACCTGTACTTTAGCTTTACCGGCGGGCCTACGCTCGAAGAGTTAACGAGCAAATTTCATGCTCGCCGCGCGGTTCCTCTCTATTGCTCATTTGATCCAGACAGGTACCGCCTGAGCGCACCCGAGTCCAGGTTTAACTGCGACTTGAGCTATATGGGCACCTACGCCGACGACCGGCAAGCGAAACTTGAGACGCTGCTGCTTCAGCCCGCCACCCGACTTGCTCATCGGCGCTTCCTAGTTGCCGGGCCGCAATACCCGCCAACTATCAAGTGGCCAAGCAATGTCTCGCGTATCATCCACCTCGAACCAAAGTTTCACCCGCCCTTTTATTGTTCGTCGCGCATGACTCTAAATCTCACACGGCGAGAAATGGTCGAAAGCGGCTATTCGCCGTCAGTGCGGCTGTTCGAGGCTGCAGGCTGCGGCGCCGCTATCATCTCCGACGTGTGGCCGGGGATCGAGGGCTTTTTTCTCCCGCAACGAGAAATCTTGCTTGCGCAAAAGGGCGAGGAGGTCGTTCGATATCTCGAGGACATCCCCCCGGAGGAGTGCCGCGCTATCGGTCGCCGAGCGCAGGAGCGCGTCATGGCGGAGCACACCGCCGAACGCAGAGCCATTGAATTTGAACGGTACGTAGGGGCAAAGTCGCTGGCACAGGAATGTGTTTGAGCATTTGCCTTTATACCTGAGGCCCAGTCCTCTTCCACTGGATCACCGTTACCTTCTCTGAGATCGCTAGCGGCAACTGCCCGTACGACGCTGTGCGCTAGTTGGGTAACTGCGCTGCCAGTCGCGTAAGCTTCTTAGGCGGGCCTCACACGCTGAATGCGCTCACCGGGGCAGTGTAGATGCGCGCAGCCGCAATTGCTTCAGCTTTTACCGGGTGCGTGGCTCTCCAGGTGCGTGCCTGTGGCGTAAGTGATTGCGGTCAGGCCGGCACTGCTCGGCAATCTCCAGGTTCTCCCGCAAACAGCGGCGCGTCGGCAATGGCATCGGAAGTGGTCAATTCGTCGCTGGCCTATGCATGTCCATCGGTACAGAGGACGTCGCCCGGAATCGGCGATGCCCCTACTCCAGTAAACACCGGTTCGGCAGACGGTCAGCGCTCGGCGCTGGGTGTCTCCCGACGGCTTTGCGTCCTGACGGGTTGGATTCAGGGCAAAAAAAAGAGCCAGGACAAGTGCCTGGCTCTTTTAAACAGAAGAACCTTTATCGTGAGGCATCGGCCGTCGTCGCTGTCCCTGGTTCCTTCAAGCTGCCCTGCTCGCGGGCCTGGTTCGAATACTTGCGGACGGCGCTCAGAAAGGGTTCGCTGCCGGCTGGAGGTGGTACTTTACCGGCCAGTACGGTCGCAAAGGGAACCATCTTTCCGTAGAGGAGCCGCGTCTCGTCTTGATCTTGTGCGATCTTGGCGCCACTGAGATCGATACCCGCGAAAATACCACGCGCACGGGAATAAGTAAGAACCTCAGCTTTCATCTTCCAATCAGTGCTGGCTTCGCCCTGGCGACCAATTGGCCCGGCCGCGGCAGAAGCGTCGGCACCAATCTTAAACTTGCTGGACAATAGGGCATCCATGCCTTTCTGATTCATCACCAGCATGACTAGATCAATCGCCTGACCTCCGATCTGCAGGCCCCAGCTGCCTCCGGTAATTGTGATCGGAGCGGGCGCGCTCCATCCGTGCGCAGTTCTACACGTGGCTACACCTTTGCCATGGCTGCCGCCAAAGCCTACGGCGATCTTTACCATGGAGGGCACTACCGCCACACATTTGGCGTCACCCATGATTTTGTCGGGAATGGCTTTATCTTTCTCTGCCATGACCTCATCCAGCACTGCGGCCGCATTTTTGATCCGCTTCTGAATGTCTGATTCATCCTTAGTTTTGCTGGTGGATTCATCCGTCGATTGCGCGACAAGACCGCTCACACTGAAGAGCAATAGAATTGCCGTGCTCGCGGCAAGAAGGAACCGTGTCATAGGCCGTGTCATCTTTGTCATGACTTGATCTCTCCGCTGCCCTGTTTGAGGGCATTTCAACACCCACTATGGTAGCCAGCCCAGGAATGTCTTTCTATCGGTTCAATTCTGTAGTTACTAACAAAACAGGCTTTATATTCGTGGCCTTACCTACCAGCCATTCCGCGGGTCCGCGTGGAGGGCTCCGGCTACTCTTCGCTCGTTCCGGAAGCGTTTTCCTCCGCCTCGGGTTTAGCTTCAATTGGGGGTTGACCGGCTGAGGTGAGTTGTCGATTGAGCGCCGCTAAATCCTTGGCTTTGAAGTCCTTCCAGATCGCTAGCGCGGCCTCGAGGCGATGTGCGAGTCCTCTGGCTGCCTCGCTTTGAGCCGTGGTCAGGGGAGCGTCGGACCGCGCGATTTCCTTATATAGGTTCAGGGCGTCGCCGTTTTCGCCTTCGAGTGTCGGCTGCTTGGTACCTGCAGTCGCCTGCATGCTTGGTTCGAGCGCACCTGAGAGCTTGCGATTGAGGTTGTCGAGCGAATCACGCAGGGAGGGCTGTTCTAGGTGCAGCTTTTCCAGCTGGCGGCGTACA